>DAINNS010000031.1:0-9996 GCA_036735765.1 Ilumatobacteraceae bacterium
ATGCGGCGCGCCGTGGCGACATCACGAAAGCAGTCATCGCACGTGACATCGCGGTGTCGTCGAGCGAGCCGATCGATCTTCATGCAGTCCTCTTGCGGCTGAAAGCCTCGTTCGGCTCGAGCTACCGCTACAGCTTCAAGGGACTCGTGGGGGCCTCACCCGAACTGTTGGTCGAAGTCGACGGACGCACCGTCCGCAGTAACCCGCTCGCCGGCACGACCGCGCGCACGGGTGATCCGGCCTCCGACCAAAGACTCGCCGACGCGCTTCTCGCGAGTGAGAAGAACCAAATTGAACACAGGGTCGTCGTCGACATGGTCCACGACACCCTCCTGCCGTTCTGCTCGTATCTCGACTGGGAGCCCGAAGCATCGGTGGTTGCGGTTGCGAACGTCCAGCATCTCGGAACGAGGGTCGAGGGGCATCTCAACGCCCCCGTCCACGTGACCGACCTCGCCCGTTTGCTGTGCCCGACCCCTGCCCTCGGCGGTCATCCACGCGAAGCTGCCGTCGAACTGATTTCACGAGTCGAAGGCATGGACCGGGGTCTCTACGGCGGCGGAATCGGCTGGTGCGACGCACAGGGAAACGGAACGTTCGCCGTCACCATTCGTTGCGCGGCATTTTCACCTGACCGCACCACCGCTCGCCTCTTCGCGGGAGGAGGCATCGTGGCCGACAGTGAGCCACTCGCAGAACTCGCCGAAACCCAGGCGAAGTTCCAGGCAATGCTTTCGGCCCTTGTGCGGCCCTAGGAATCTCCGCCCGAAGAAAGCACCGCGTCGACTGCCTCGCTGATCGCAGAATTCAACCGCCCGTGGACGGCATGGTCCTCGGTTCGGTCGGTTGCGACGACGATCACGCGAGGACCAGGTTGGGTGAGTGCGAATCGCAGTGCGTCGACGTTGCGCGGCACGTCGACGGGCAATCCGAAGCCGCGGGCAACGGCCTCGATGTCCGTGCCGTGGGGCGTACCGAAGAGCTTTTCGAAGGTCACGGGTTTCACCACAGTCGCCTGCGGCAGATAGGAAAAGATCGCGCCTCCGTCGTTGTTCGTCACAACGATGCGAATGTCGAGACCGCGCGAAGCGAGCAACGCCAACGAGGACACGTCGTGCACGAACGCAACGTCGCCGACCAAGGCAGTGACACGACCGAGTTCACTTGCAACGCCGATGGCCGTCGCCATCACGCCATCGATGCCGTTCGCTCCGCGGTTTGCGTACACCAACAGGCCGTCGCCGGTCGGCGCGTACCACTCGATGTCACGTATCGGCATCGACGAACTGGCGACGACGATTCGGGCGGATGCCGCCACTTCGCGCGCGACGTGTGGATCGAGCAACGGTCCGACCGACAACGTCGAGACGATTGCAGCCTCGGCCGCTTCCTCGGCCCGTCGCCACGTTTGGCTCCAGCTGGTGAGCTGTCGGTCACTCGGTAAACCGGCAACGATTGTTGCTGCCGCGGTCGTCAGACGGTCAACCGTGTTGGCGACGTCGGCCTCGATGTGCACCTCGACGACGTGATCGGGGTCATGGTACGTACCCGGTGAGTGGACCACGATCTGCTCTGCGCCGACGGACCTCAGCCATTGCCCGAGCACCTTTGACGCAGGCGGCGCCCCGAGCCGGAGGACCACCTCAGGCGCGAGGTCCTTCGCCGCCATCGGTGAACGAACGATGCCATCGAAGTGGCTGACGATGTTGCCACCCTCGACTCGCGCACCACTGCGGGGGCAGGCAAGAAGCGGCCAATTCAATACGGATGCGAGGACCGTGGCCGCAGCCGCATAGGCGGTGATCGCGTATCCGCATCCCGGGTCACCCGCGACGATCACTCCCCGACGTCCTGCGAGGCGGTGCGCGAGATCGCCGATCTCCCAGTCCGTGAGGAACGACTTCGCGTGCATATGGCCGGACCACGGACCATCGTGTGCACGTGACGGAGGCATGTCGACAACCCTGCCGACGAGCGGTTCGCGAAACGGGAGGTTGAGGTGCACGGGACCGGGAACCGGACCCGTCGTGCGGGCGAGCACATGGTTGGCAAGAGCGCGCCACGTGTGAGCGGCATCGAATGAAGCCACGCCGGGGTCGTGGAACCACCGCACCGACGTGCCGTAGAGAGAGTTCTGGTCGATGGTCTGGGCCGCACCGACGTCGCGCAGCTCGGGCGGTCTGTCGGCCGTGCAGACGATCATCGGCACGGCAGAAAGGTGCGCCTCTACAACCGCAGCGTGGAAGTGTGCCGCGGCTGTTCC
Organism: Ilumatobacteraceae bacterium; assembly: GCA_036735765.1. GTDB lineage: Bacteria > Actinomycetota > Acidimicrobiia > Acidimicrobiales > Ilumatobacteraceae > F1-20-MAGs119. The sequence continues at coordinate 2,264 of DAINNS010000031.1, forward strand.
CGAGGTACAGAGAGCGACGGCCGGAGTTCCGCTGACGAGAGCAGACCCGAGTGCCGCGAATGCCGCACCACGCTCGTCGATGAACACCTCGCTGCGAATGCGACCGTCTTCGACAAGCGCGAGCGCCATCGGCGTCGACCGGGAACCCGGAGCGATGAACGCGAACTTCACACCCAGACGCACCCATTCGTCGACCAAGGTCGCACAAAAGGTGGCCTGAGCATCAGCCGTCGGATGGGGGTCTATCGTGTGAGTCATGAAGGTGGAAATCTGGTCGGATGTCGTGTGCCCGTGGTGCTACATCGGCAAGAAACGTTTCGAAGACGCCGTTCAGAGCCTTGCAGATGAGGGTACAGAACTCGACCTCGAGGTGACGTTCCGACCGTTTCAACTCGATCCGAGTGCACCTGTGGGTGGCGCGTCCCCCGTTTCCGAGGCTTATGCGAAGAAGTTCGGGGGTTCGGACAAAGCCGAGAAGATTCTCGCCCATGTGACGCGCGTCGCTGCCGAGACCGGCATCACCTTCAACATGGACAAGGCCGTGCGCGCGAACACCCTCCGCGCCCACAGGATGATGCACCTCGCCCTCGTCCATCACGGACCTGTCGCGCAGAGGGCGATGAAGCAACACCTCCTCGAGGCGTACTTCACCAACGGTGAAAATGTGGCCGACGACGACGTGCTGTTGGCCGCTGCGGCGGCGGCAGGAATTCCACGCGACACTGCTGTCACATGGCTCGACTCCGACGAGGGCGACGCCGAAGTGCGCCGCGACATCGTCGAGGCCGGTGATCTCGGCATCACCGCGGTACCCACTTTCGTCATCGACGGCAAATGGGCGATCCCTGGCGCACAAGACGTCGACGTGTTCGTCCGCGCTTTGCGACGCATGCACGACAAGTCACTCGCCGGCGAATAGAACGCGTCGACCATGATTCACCCCCGATGATTACTGCCCGATGATTCCCAGACGAGTCGTTCTCCTGCACGGGTTCACCCAAGGCGGCGCCATTTGGGTGCCGGTCATGGAGGCCGTCACGACGCGTGCGCCAATCGACGCCCCGGATCTCCCGGGCCACGGCAGCGCGTCGTCCGAGGCCAGCGATCTACCGACCACCGCCGACGCGATCGCCGCTATCTACGGACGCGGGGCATACGTCGGCTACTCGATGGGAGGCCGCGTCGCGCTCCATCTCGCCCTTGCGCACCCGGGTCTCGTGTCACATCTCGTTCTCTGCAGTTCCACGGCGGGCATCGACGATCAATCCGAACGAACGATGCGTCGCGCAGCCGATGCCGCGCTTGCGGCACACGTTCGTGACGTCGGGTTGGACACTTTCCTCACCGAGTGGCTCTCGCAGCCGATGTTCGCAACACTCGCCATCACGAGCCACGATGCCGAGGTTCGCGCATCGAACACCGCCGAGGGCCTCGCCCGCTGTCTCGAGTTGTCGGGCACCGGGACGCAGGAGCCCCTGTGGGACAGGCTCGAAACGCTCGACATGCCCGTGCTCATCGTCACGGGGGAACGTGACGAAAAGTTCGCCGCTCTGGGTCAGCGCCTCGCGAGCCACATCGGTGACAACGCGCGCCACGTCGAGGTTCCGGGGGCCGGGCATGCCGTCCCGTTCGAACGACCCCGCGACTTTGCGGCCCTCCTGAGTGCCTTCCTGCGCTGACTCAGGCGCCGATCACGAGTCCGACGCTGAAGGCGAGACCGAACAACATTTGTGCGCGCCCGGTCGATCCGAGAACCGCAACCAGATCGCGCCCCATCGCTCCGCCACGGATCGTCGCGACAGCGGGCGAGACAGTTGCGAGGCCGAGCAGACCAACCACGGCGGGAGGACGCTGGACGCCGGCAACTAAGACGAACACGGCCGATGCGACGCACAACAACACGTAGAACGTGCGGGTACGCGCATCACCCAGTCGAACCGCAAGCGTTCTTTTTCCGGCGACTTCGTCGGTCGGGATGTCGCGCAAGTTGTTGACCACCAAGAGTGCGCATGCCAGACAGCCCACCGGCACGCTCGCAAACCATGCAAGGCTCGGCAACGACTCCGCCACCGCAAAGGTCGACCCCACGGTTGCGACGAGGCCGAAGAACACGAAGACGAAGACCTCACCGAGACCGATGTAGCCGTAGGGATTCTTTCCACCCGTGTAGAACCAAGCAGCCGCAATGGCTGCCACACCAACGACGATCAGCCACAAAGATGTTGCGAGTGCGATGACGAGCCCGGCCACAGCGGCCACGCCGAACGCGGCGAACGCCGCCAACTTCACTTTCCGTGCCTCGACCAGACCCGACCCCACGAGTCGTAGCGGGCCCACCCGTGTGTCATCCGTCCCGCGTATACCGTCGCTGTAGTCGTTGGCGTAATTGACGCCGACTTGCAGCGCAAGGCTGACCACGAGTGCGGGAGCACCCAGCCACCAACGCACATCGGGACGACCAGCGGCGACTGCGAGGCCGACGGCCACGGGCACGACTGCCGCAGGCAGTGTTTTCGGTCGCGCACCAGCTATCCACGGGTTCACGACAGCCACCCTACGCTGTACGAGTGCGCGAACTCGTGGCTCTCGATCTGACTTCAGCAAAGGAAGTCGTGCGTCACGTCCGCCGCGAATGGGACGCGGGTAACGCTGTCCTCATCGTCGACCAGCGTCTGCCAGATGGATCACGTCGCGACCTCATGCGAAGCCTCGGCGTGCACGCCGTCGTCGAAGAGGCTGGCCGCAGCGCACTCGACACTCGCGCCGAGCCGATGCTGGAGGGCGACGCGCTCGTCGTGGCGACAAGTGGAACTTCCGGCGACCCGAAGGGAGTCGTTCACACCCACGCGGGTCTTCTCGCGGCGTCCCTGGCCACGTCGGCCGCCCTTGGGTCGGGCGCAGAAGCACATTGGCTGGCGTGTCTCCCGCTCGCCCACATCGGGGGCTTCGGCGTGGTGACGCGCGCCTGGCACTCCGGAGCAGCCCTCACGATCCACGACTCTTTCGACGCCGCGGCTGTTGCCGCGAGTGGTGCGTCGCACGTCTCCCTGGTCGCCACGGCCCTGGCGCGTGTCGACGCGCGCGTGTTCCGGAGAATTCTTCTCGGCGGGGCGCGACCACCGGCCACGGTTCCCGACAACGTCACCGTCACCTACGGCCTGACCGAATCATGCGGAGGAATCGTCTACAACCGTCGCCCCATACCCGGTGTGACGGTCACGGTAGCCCCCGACGGCGAGATCCTCTTGCGCGGTCCGATGATCATGTCGCGTTATCGCAACCCCGATCAGCCAGCTGCAGTCGACGACAAGGGTTGGCTTCACACGAACGACGTCGGTCGGATCGAGGAGGGCTTGTTGTTCGTCGAAGGACGTCGTGGCGACATGATCATCACCGGCGGTGAGAATGTCTGGCCCGATGCCGTCGAGCGGGTTCTCGCCGCCCACCCGTTCATCGTCGATTGCGCGGTCGCCGGAGTGGAAGACGCCGAGTGGGGCGAACGCGTTGTCGCGTGGATAGTCCCGACGCGCGGTGACCTTCTATCGCTGGAAAGTATTCGTGACCACGTCGCGCAAACCCTCCCACGCCACTGTGCGCCACGACAACTGGTCATCGTCGACTCGCTCCCACGGACAACACTCGGAAAGGTCGTACGTCGATCACTCGTCGAAGCACTAGGTTCGCAACGGTGACTTTCCCGTCCTCCTTCCGACGCCAGTGGCTCGCGTCGGGAATCTCGAACATCGGCGACGGGATGGACGCGGCCGCCGGTCCCCTGTTGGCTGCGTCCTTGACGAACGATCCCCGACTGATCGCACTCGTGGGAGTCGGCCTGACCTTGCCGTGGCTGGTCCTCTCGTTGCCGCTCGGGGTCATCATCGATCGCCTCGACCGCAAGGTTCTGATGGTGCGGGCGAACGTCGCCCGATGTGCACTCTTTGCCGCCATCGCGGTGCTCGCATCTACGGGTGCCATGAATATCGGTTTGCTCATCGCGATCATCACGCTCGTCGGTGTCTGCGAGGTCATCTTCGACATGTCGGCACAGGCATTTCTTCCGGCAATCGTCCCCAGCGAACTCCTGGAGCGCGCCAACGGACGACTCTTCGCCACCGAGGTGATCTGCAACACGTTTCTTGGTTTGCCTCTCGGCGCCTGGGCGTTCGTCGCGGCAATCGGAACACCGTTTGCCGTCAACGCGGCCTCTTTTGGCGTAGCCGCGTATCTCGTGTCATCGATTCGCACCTCGATACCTCATGAAGCGGGTTCCTCGATGGCGAACGAATACAAGTCGTTCACGACCCAGTTGGCCGATGGCCTGCGCTGGCTGTTCGCTCATCGCCTCTTGCGCACCATGGCGATCATGTTGGGCATCTGCAACATGGCGACAATGATGGGTCAGGCCCTCTTCGTGAAATACGCGAGCGACGAACTGGGCATCACCGGAAGCGGATACGGGGTCTTGCTCGCCGTGATGAGTGCTGGTTCGATACTCGGTGGCCTCGCCGGCGACCGGGTCGCATCGAAAGTCGGCACATCGTCGACCATCATCGTCTCGTACGCAACCTTCGCGATTGCGAGCCTTGCGATGGGACTGTGGCGCAATATTCCGGTTGCAATCATCGCTTCAGCCGCCACCTCGATCGCAGGAACCGTGTGGAACGTCGCCACCGTGTCACTGCGTCAGCGGATCATTCCGACCGACCTCTTCGGTCGTGTGAACTCCGCCTATCGGTTCATCGGCACCGGGTTCATCGCGGTCGGATCCGGCATCGGTGGCTTCATCGCAAAGGGTTACGACTATGCGGCACCCTTTTTGGTCGGCGGCGTCATCATGACCGTGGCGATTGTCGTGGGCGCACGTGGCATCGTGCGACATGCGGCCGCAGCCGGCGTGTGACCGTCAGGCCGAGCCGGCGACGCCCGCGCCGCCGTCGATCACGTACGTCTCGCCCGTGATCCAACTCGCGGCATCGGAAGCGAGAAACACCGCAAGGTTCGCAATGTCCTCGGGCTCACCGAGACGCTTCGTCGGAAGCCGGGCGGCCAACGTGTCGCCGTAGTTGTCGACGAGCACTGCCGCGAAGTCTGTCTTCACGAGACCCGGCGCGATTCCCACGACACGCGACGGGCCGATCTCGCTCGCCAATTGCCGTGTCATGTGGATGAGGGCTGCCTTCGTGAGGTTGTACACACCGAGACCGATCTCGGCCCTCATTCCACCCACTGATGCGATGTTCACGATCACACCCGGATGCTCTTTCATCCAGCGTTCGTACACCATTTGCGACCAGAAGAGCGGGCCCTTCAAGTTCACGTCGAAGGTCTTCGCGAACCGGCCCTCGTCGACACCCAATGTCTTGCCGAAGTAGGGATTCGTGGCGGCGTTGTTCACCAGGATGTCGAGTGAGCCGAACCGCTGCAGTGTTGCGTCGATGCAGGCCGAGGCTGCCGAAAGGTCACCGGCATTGGCCGCGAACACTTCGGTCTCGCCTTTGATTCCGGACGCAGCCGCTCGGAGCTGGTCTTCCTTGCGTGACGAGAGCATGACTTTCGCTCCGCTTTCGGCCATCGACTTTGCGATCGCGAGTCCGATGCCTTTCGAAGCGCCGGTGACGAGGGCAACCCGTCCCTCCAAAGAAATTTCCATTCGCCAAACCTAGTCGGCAGGCGGACGCGCCGAGATCCGCACGACTGCAATGCGACGACCCTCGACTGCTTCGGCGGCGAACCGCCAACCGTCGTGATCGACGTACTCACCGGGCACCGGCACGTGCTCGAGCATGTTGAAAACGAAACCCGCAATCGTGTCCCAGTCGTCGTCGGGAATGCGGATGTCGAGAAGGTCATTGACGTCGCCGACGGACGCTTTGCCCATGACGAGATAATCGCCGTTCGCGAGTCGTTTGATCTCTTGCTCTTCTTGGTCGAATTCGTCGACGATCTCGCCCACCAATTCTTCGAGGCAGTCCTCGAGCGACACGATTCCCGCGATCGAACCATGTTCGTCGGCAACCACAGCCATGTGAAACTTGTCGGTCTGCATCTCGCGCATCAGACGACTCACGGGCTTGTTCTCCGGCACGATTCGGACGTCGCGCACGAGACCAGCAATCGGCTCTGTACCGCGACCTTCGCGTTCGGCGCGCATCAGGTCTTTCGCGAACGCAAGCCCGACGACGTCGATGTCGTCGTCGAGTTCGCGGATGACCGGGAGTCGGCTGTAACCCTCGGTGATAGCCACGTCGAGTGCTTCGGTCACCGTCAGATCGTGATCGATCGTGACGATGTCGGGCCGTGGAACCATGACCTCGCGCACCACGGTGTCGCCGAACTCGATGATCGACTCGATGAGTTCGCGCTCCTCGTGTTCGATGACCTCATCCTGAGCGGCTGCCTCGACGATGCCGAGGAGCTCTTGTTCCGACACGAAGGGCCCTTGTTGAAGTCCCTTTCCCTTCACGATCACGTTTGTCAGAGAGATGAGACCCCGCGAGACGAACTGCAAGGGCCAAAAATTCGCCAGTGTCCACACCGGTCGCGCCGCCAGAAGCGCGGCCTTTTCCGGGTAGATGACGGCATAGGTTTTCGGAACCGCTTCGGCGAGCACGTAGAAGACCACGACGTTCACACCAATACCGATCACAACACCCGCGGCTCCGAAAAGCCTGCCCGCGACGACGCCGGTGAGCGTCGCCTGAACGGTTTGACACACGTTGACCGTGAGCAGGATCGGGTTCACCCAACGTGCAGGGTCTTCGACCAAGCGCGACAGGGCCTTGCCGGATTTCAAACCCTGGTCGGCCATTGCCGCCGCCTTTGGTTTGGTCATCTTCGACAGGCCCATCTCGGCCGCGGCCAAGAAGATCAAAACGACGAGAAGCACGAGGATCGCGATGAGCATTCCCCAGTCACCACCGGTTGGTGCAGCCGCCACGAGGGCGACGCGGGAGGTCAACACTTCACTTCACCGCACCATCTTCGGGGTGGTCGATCCGAAATCCAGTGGGAGCGGGTCGTCCCCAATGGAACTCTTCGAGCAGCGCCGTCTCGCGCCGCTGCATGGCGATCCGCTGGTCGTCATCGCCGTGATCGTAGCCGAGCACGTGGAGAACACCATGTGTCACGAGCAGCGCAAGCTCGTCGTCGATGTTTCCTGCATGGGTCGGAGCCTGTCGATTTGCAACTGCCGGACACACGACGATGTCACCCAACAGCAGTGGATGGTCGTCGGCGTCGATCTCGGGCCTGTCGGGGCCACGCGAGACACGACCCGGCCCAGGAGTCTCATCGACGACAACCGAGTCGATGGGAAACGCCAGTACGTCGGTGGGCCCGTCCTTGGCCATGTGGACCTTGTTCATCTCGGCGATCGTCGATTCGTCGACGAAGAGGATGCTGAGCTCGGCGGCCCCGCGCACCCCCTCGGCCACGAGGACGTGGGCCGCGAGACGTCTCCATCTGTCGACGTCGACGGAGAGATCGGTTTGTTCGTCCGCACAGAAAACCTGCACCGAGCCGTCACCGCCGACACGGCGCGCACGAGCCCGCCGTGCAAAGAAACCGACCATCGCCCGATCAGTTCCGGCCGGCGTCTTCGTACGCCGCGACGATGTCGGCGACGATGCGGTGACGCACCACGTCACCTTTGCCGAGATGCACGAATGCAAGGCCATCGATGCCGGTGAGGATTCGCTCGAGATCGGTGAGGCCACTCTTTCCCTGGGCCACGT
>DAINNS010000032.1:0-9718 GCA_036735765.1 Ilumatobacteraceae bacterium
CTTGACGCTGAGTTCGATGTCGAGGAAACCGTTCAGAGCCATTGTCAGCCTTTCTTCTTCAGTGGCAGGTTGTGGTCGGCGATGCGCTTGCAGGCATTGACCATGGTGCCGACGCCCTCGACGATGGTGGTCACGGTGTCGCCGTCGCGCAGCAACTTCTTCTGCATCATGCCGACGCCCGCGGGGGTGCCGGTGAAGATGACGTCACCCGTCTTCAACGTGGTGATGTGCGAGAGGTACTCGATGAGGAACGGAATGTCGAAGATGAGATTCGCCGACGTGTCGTTCTGGCGTTCTTCACCGTTGACCAGGCACTTCACTCCGATGGCGTCGCGGTTGGCGAACGAATCGGGCGATACGGCGACGGGGCCGATGGGGCCGAACGTGTCGAACGACTTGCCGAGATCGAAGTGCGGGGGCTTGCTGGCCATCTGCACCGCGCGGTCGGAGACGTCCTGGCCGGCGGTGACCGCAAAGACGTGGTTCCATGCATCGGCCTTCGCGATGTCCTTGCCGGACTTGCCGATGATGACGACGATCTCGGCCTCGTAGTCGACGATCTCGCTGCGCAGTTCGATGGTCGCGTTCGGTGCGGTGATGCACGAAGAGAACTTGGCGAACACGACGGGGTTGTCGGGAACTTCCATGCCCGACTCGGCGGCGTGTGTTCGGTAGTTCAAGCCGATGCCGAACACCTTCTCTGGTGACGGTGACGGTGCACCCAACTTCGCGGGGTCGACCTTGCCTTCGGGCGTGCGACCGGGCGTCTTTTTCTGCAGATCATGCAGCAGATCGTGCTTTGCGATCGCGGCAGCCGGATCGGACGGAACCGCACCGCCGCTCAATGCTTCGAGGTCGTGGTAGTTGTCGCCATCGACGAGTACTGCGCGACCCGCGTGGTTTGCGAACGTGAATGCCATGGTTACTTGTTTCCCTTTCGTGCTGCGTCTTCTCTGTCCATCGTGTCCCACACTTCGGCGAGGGTGCGCGATGCGCTGACCGCAACCGGCCAGCCCGCGTAGTGGGCCACGTGGGTGATCATTGCTTCCAACTTGTCGCGGCTGATGCCGAGATTGCGCGCGCCGCGGAAGTGGAGATGTTGCTCGGCCTCGCGCCCGGTGGCGACGAGAACGGTGCAGGTGATGAGGGATCGTTCCTGCAACTCGAGGGTGGGGTCCTGCCACACGTCGCCGAAGAGGTGGGCGACGGTGTGTCGGGCGAGGCTCTTGTGGATGGCGGGCGTTGCCGGGCCGCCAGCGAAGAGTTTCCCCGCGAGTTCACGCCCAGCGGCGATGCGCGGGTCGGGTTGGTCGTTGCTCATGTGATTCCCCCAATTACTTGACGATTGACAATGTAGACGGTGGCACTTCGTTCATTTCCCGCGCTCCCGTGCGAGTGCGGTGCGGCGGACCTTGCCCGCATCGTCGCGCACGGGGCCGTCGACGAATTCGTACGACTCGGGACACTTGTAGGAAACGAGTCGTTCGGCGACGAACCCGCGGAGTTCGTTCTCGCTCACGCCACCCGGCGCGTCGACGATCGCGTGAACGCGTTTGCCGAGGTCGTCGTCGGGGAGGCCGACGACGGCGACCGAGCGAACCGCGGGGTGTGCCTCGAGGGCTGCTTCGACCTCGGCGGGGAAGATGTTCGCACCACCGCGCAGGATGAGGTCCGAGCGACGGTCGGCGAGGTAGAGGTAGCCGTCTGCATCGACGTGGCCCATGTCGCCGACAGTGGTGAAACCGTCGTGCGTGTCGACGCGTTCCGCCCCGCGGTATTCGAAGTCGCGTTCACCCGATGAACGCATGTAGACGTTGCCGATCGTGCCGGCCGGAACTTCGTTGCCGTCATCGTCGAGGATCTTGATCTCGTCCCCGCCACGGGGTTGTCCGACGCTGCCGGGGTGAGCCAACCATTCATCGCCACGGATGATGAGTTTCACCGCACCTTCGCTCGATGAGTAGAGCTCGGTCAGTGCGTTGCCGACCTTGCCGAGCCACGCGCGCTTCAGCCACTCGGGGCACGGTGCTGCGGTGTGCAACAGAACCTTGAGACTCGAGAGGTCGTACGAGTCGCGAACGTGGTCCGGCAACTTCCACATGCGCGACAACATGGTCGGCACGGCGTAGAGGTAGCGGGCGCGTGTGCGTGCAACGGCGGCAAGTGTGGCTTCGGGGTCGAACCGCGGAAAAGTGATCGTGTGGTTGCCGAGCAGGATCGACCGCGTCGACATCTGGAACGGAGCGGTGTGGTACATCGGCCCGGGAATCACCGCGGCACCACCGGTGGGAAGCAGCGGATCTGCGTAGACAGCGGCAGGTCGACGGTCGATGATCAACTTCGGACGACCCGTCGAGCCGCCCGACGTGGGTGCACGGTTGAACCGTGCGAAGCGCACCGGATGGGGCGTCGCAGGTGTGTCGGACGGAATCACAAAGCCGACGGGAAGGACGGCACGACCGGGCAATCGTGCGGGGTCAACGCCCAGCACGAGCGTCGGGTCGGCGAGTTCGACGATTGCCTCGAGTTCTGCGCCGGGAAGTTTCGGTGAAACGGGTTGCGGTGTCGCCCCGAGTTTCCAGATGGCGAAAACCGATTCGATGAAAGTGACGCCGTTCGGCAGCGCGATGGTGACGAAGTCGTTCTCGCGGACGCCGAGTGAGGCGAAGAGGTGCGCAAGGCGGTTCGAGTTGGTTTCGATCTCGGCCGCGGTGCGGATCTCGTCGCCGCACTCGAGAAGCACCGCGTCGGGTGAGTCGGAGGCGAGCTGTGCGAGTCGCTCGGCGATCGATGTCAGCCCTTTCGTCTCCATGGGCGAGAAATTAGTAGTCAGATGACTAGTAAATCAAGCCCGCGAATAAATGAGCATCTTTCGGGAGTGATCCGGGCTACTGGGCGCGGCCGCGCTGCATGATCTTGTCGCGACGTTCGGCAACGGCATCGGCGCTGAAGGAGCGCTTGCGCCACGCTTTGGCCTCGGCGGCCTCCGTGGCCCACGCATCGGCATCGGTCGTCGTGAGCGAATACGTGTTGCGGATCGTCTGGACCCCCGCCTGGTCGTTGCCGATGATGTCGAGGGCGATCTTGCGGGTGAAGGGGATGAGCTCGGCGTGGGGGACGACATGGTTGACGAGGCCGAGTTCCTTCGCCTCGTGGGCGTCGATGAAGTTGCCGGTGAAGCTCATCTCGCGGGCGCGCCGGATTCCGATCGCCTGGGGCAGGAGCACCGAGAGACCCCATCCGGGCATCACGCCGACACGAGCGTGGGTGTCGCCGAACTTCGCGTTCTCCGAGGCGATGAGAAAGTCGCAGTTGAGTGCGAGTTCGAAGCCACCGGTGACGGCAACGCCGTTGATCGCGCCGATGAGCGGCTTCTTCAGTTTCGGAAACGGCCCGCGCACGCCATCCGAGTTGGGTGTGCCGTCGGCGCCGGTGCCACCGAGCAGATTGCTCGACGGATCACCGAGTTCCTTCAGGTCGAGGCCCGCGGTGAACGCCGGGTCGGCGCCCGTCAAGATGATGACGTCGACGTCGTCGTTCGCGTCGGCTGCCTTCATGTGTTCGGCGAGCAGACGCAGCACTTCGCTGCTGAGCGCGTTGCGCGCCCCGGGGCGGTTGATCGTGATGGTCGCGATGCGTTCGGAGACTTCGAGAAGAACGACCGGTTCGGAGGACTGCGTCATGCAGTCATGCTTGCAGGTCGGGTGTCTCGGGTGGAAAGTAGGAGAACGCGAGGTCGCCCAATTTCACGAGAGTCGATGCGATCCAGCCGCCGAGCGTGCCGAAGTGGTCGTCGAGGATCGTGCTCGATCCATCGGCGAGGGTTTCCTCGGACAGGTCGTAGAGGCCCTCGTAGGTGACTTCGAGTGCGTACTCGGTGCGGCCCGCGCCGTCGAGTGGGTGGCTGATTTCGGTGGCGAGGCTGGCGCGTTCCATCGCGGCGTTGCCGATGGTGGGGCTGGTCATCGGCGCGATGTTGAGAACCCCGGCGTGGTCGGGCATCGACGACAGACGCTGGGCGCGGAAGACGATCTCGATCTCGATGGCGGGCAGGTCGACGAGCGTTTCCTCGAGGTACCAGCGGCGGTACATGGCCTGACTCCACGATGGCCAGTCGAGGGTGATGTGGGCAACGACACGCGGGGGTGAGCCCTCGCCCGGCAGGCCGTAGCTGGTCTCCCAGGTCAGATCGCCGAGGAGAACGTCGGACTGGAAGTGCTCTTCGAAGGCCTGGCGTTCGAGGAAGGCGCCTTCGAAGGCCTCGCGCAGTGCTCCGATGGCATCGGTAAAGACGTGATCCAACATTCCAACCGAAGCGTAGCGAGATGGTGCTGGCAGACTGTCTGACATGAGTTTGGTACTCCTCGACAAGTCCGACGGCGTTGCGACCATCACGCTGAACAACCCCGACGAGCGCAACACGCTGACGGCGCCGATGGTGGCCGAGATCGTCGCTGCAATGGACGACATCGAGGCCGACGAGAAAATCGGTGCGGTCGTCGTCACGGGTGCGGCGCCCGCGTTCTGCGCCGGCGCAAACCTGGGCAACCTCGCCGAGGCGACGGGCGAGAGCCTGAAGAACATCTACGAGGGATTTCTGCGCATCGCGTACAGCCCGCTGCCGACGTTGGCCGCGGTGAACGGTGCCGCTGTCGGCGCGGGCATGAACCTCGCACTCGGATGCGACGTGCGGGTGGCCGCGCGTCGCGCGAAGTTCGACACGCGGTTCCTGCAGATCGGCATCCACCCGGGTGGTGGCCACACGTGGATGTTGCGTCGCATCGCCGGTCCGCAAGCAGCGATGGCGTCGGTCATCTTCGGTGAGATTCTCGACGGCGCCGAGGCCGAACGCATCGGTCTCGCGTGGAAGTGCGTCGACGACGACCAGTTGATGACGTACGCGCACGAGATGGCGGCGCGCGCCGCGTCGCGTCCGCGCGAACTGTTGAAGGTCACCAAGCGCACCATCCAGGACATGGCCCACGTGTCAGAGCACCCGGCGGCAGTCGAACGCGAACTCGACCCGCAGGTGTGGAGCACGCGCCAGCCGTGGTTCGCCGAAATGCTCGCCGCGTTGCAGGCGAAGATCACGAAGAAGTAGTCACCCGTGAAGCGTGCGTCCGCGGCGTTGGTCTGCGGTCTGGTTCTTCTGCTGGTCGCACCGTTCTCGACGGCTGCGGCGTCAGCGCGGCCTGCTGCGGGACCGATGTCGTCGTACATCGTGGTGCTCGACTCGCGCGACGACATCGACGCGGTGTCATCCGATGTGGTGCGCGCCGGTGGTTCCGTCACTGCGGTGTACCGCTGGGCGGTCGGAGGATTTTCCGCACGCCTGACCCGTTCGCAGGTTGCGTCTCTTCTCGCCGACCCACGCGTCGACAGCGTGTCGCACAACAAGCGAGTGCGCAAACGCGTGACATCGTCTGCCGCAGTGCCCGCTCCGCAGGCCGATGTGCAGTACCAACTCGACCGCATCGACCAGCGCGCCCTGCCACTCGATGGCGTGTACTCGGCGCCGGGAACCGGTGAGGGTGTGCAGATCTACATGATCGACACGGGTGTTCGTGCGTCGCACGTCGATCTGGCGGGTCGTGTCATCCATGGTGCCGACGTGGTGGGTGTCGACGAACGCGGCGTTCCTGCGATTCCGGCCGACGACTGTGACGGTCACGGTACGCACACCGCGGCGCTCGCCGCCGGTACCGAATACGGCGTGGCAAAGAAGGCGACGATCGTGGCGGTGCGTGTCCTCGACTGTTACGGCGAGGGCGACGTCGACAGCGTCATCCGCGGTATCGACTGGGTGATCAGGCATCACCGCTCGGGCAGCCTCGCGGTGGCCAACCTCAGCCTGGGTGTCGATGCCGACGAGGATTCGGTGCCGATGGACCTCGCCGTCGCCGACCTGATGCGCGATGGCATCGTTCCGGTGACCGCATCAGGCAACAAGGGCCAAGATGCCTGCGAAGTGTCCCCGGGGCACACCGCCGAGGCCTTGAACGTTGGTGCGACGAACCAGACCGACGAACGTCTGGCGATGTCACTCGGCACGTCGAGCTACGGCAGATGCATCGACGTGTTCGCGCCGGGTGTACGCGTCCTCTCTGCCGGCATCGCGACCGACACGGCCGAACAGACACTCACGGGTACGTCGATGGCGTCGCCGTTGGTGGCGGGATACGTGGCCTTGATCGGCGAAGCAAACCCGACCGCATGCCCCGAAGCGGTGCACGAAGCCGTCGTTGCGCGCGCGACGAAGGATGTCGTGAAGAACGCAGGCGCGGGCTCTCCGAACCTGTTGCTGAACGTGAGCGACGTTTCTGCCCCGATGAGTGCGGCACCCGGGACGCCGAGTGCGCTCGTGTCGAGTCCGATCAGTGATGGGATCGTGGTGTCGTGGGACCCGGGATGCGACGGTGGCGCAACCGATGATGTGACGACGGTTCGCGTGTACCGCGACAAGGAGACGACCCCGACGCGCACGATGAAAGTGCGCAACTCGGCGCGCGTCGTGGTTCGCGAACTTGACACCGACTCCGCCTACCGGGTGAGCGTGCGTCGCAGCACGGCGACGGGTGTCAGTGACTGGTCGGAGAAGTCGGTCGCCGTTCGTCCGTCCGGCTTCAAGGCGGGCGGGAAGGTGCGTACGTCGTCTCTCGCGTATTCGACCGAGGCGAAGGTGCGAGGCAGCTGGACGGTCGACGATACGCAGAAGTGGAACTGCCGCGTGCTCGCCGGTGGGACGCGCCTCTGGTTCACGCGGAGCGCACAGTGTGATGTCTCGATCGTGCCCTCGTACACCAATGTCTCCGTCGGCCGAACTTTCACGCCCGCCGAGGCGGTGGCTCCCGCGGGCAGCGGCTCGGGACCTCGCATGGTCTACGACCGCAGCTCGCGACGCCTGTTTGCCATCGATGCGCGAAACGATGTCGTGCGCAGCACCACGGTCGTTGGCACCGTGTCCCCACCGGTAACGGGGCGTTACAAAGCCGCGCGCGATGCAGCGGGCTTTACCGCGCAAAAAACAGGTGTCACGGTTGCATTTCGCGAGATCGTCGACGAGTTCTCGCCCGAATCATTGGGGACCGCGGCTTCCGACGGTGCGATCTACTTGCCACCACCCGACGGGAAGTGGTTCCGGTCGTTTGTGACACGAACGAAACTGTTCGTCATCATTCCGTGACTTTTCCGAGCATGCGGTGCAACGCGACAAACGTGCGCGCACACCGGGTGTATGTTGCATTGCGAGGAGCTTTTACTCCGGTTCATCTCTGAAAGGAGACCCGATGAGCAAGCGTCATCGCAGTCAAGAGACTGCTCCGCCTCCGCGCGTCGAACTGCGCGCCCACGCTCACAACGAGCGGCACCGAATGCACTCCGAATTGCACACGGTCGCCGGTCTTGTCAGCAACGGCATCGAACCCGACGACGTCCACGAGCCCGGTCAGGCTTGGCGGGTCGAGGCTCACCACGACAAAGAGCGTGCGCTGAGCAAGAAGGGTCGCGCGGCCAAGCGACACTGGAAGACGAAAGATTGGAAACGCCGCAACGTTCTGCGCAGACAACGCGCATTGGCGTTTCGACGTCTCGCAGACTGATCAGACGGATCAGGCTTTTTCCGCCGTCAACCACGCGGCGGTGAATTCGGCACGCCGGCATGCCCATTCTTCCGCGGTGATCGCGAAGCGGTAGTGGTCTTCCCACAGTCCGTTGATCTCGAGGAAGCGTTCGGCGAGACCTTCGTTGCGCAGTTCGAGTTTCTCGACCACACGCAGGCTGTTGGTGTTGCGCGGGATGATGCACACCTCGATTCGGTGCAGGTGCAGTTCGTCGAAAGCGAACTTCAGCAGCACCGCAACTGCTTCGGCAACGTAGGCGTTGCCGGCACGTCGTTGATCGATCCAGTAGCCGATCGTCGCGCATTGCATGGCGCCACGCACCACGTTGTTCAGGTTCACTTCGCCGCAGAACGCATTGTCGACGAACAACCCGAACGCGTACGAGGTGCCGGTTTGGCGTTCGCGCTCGCGAATGTTGCAGCGTGCCGCGAAGATGTCACGGTCGTTGGCGGGGTCGGGCTGTGTGATGGGTCGTAGCGGCTCCCATTTCAGCAACCAGTCGGCGTTGCGCTTGCGGCATTCCGCCCACGCCGCGAAGTCCTGCGCGTTGAGCGGTCGCAAAACGACCCTCTTGCCGTACAACCGAAGGCCCGCAGCGCCGACGGCACCTGTGTTCGCGGGATGATGTGCGGCGTTCATGGGCGGACGAAGTCTCGCAGAAGGTCGGAGAGGGGATCGCCCGCGGCCAGACGTGCGGCGCCACGGCGGGCCACCACCGCAACACCGTCGGCGAGGGCCGTCGTCGAGACCGTGATCGCCGGCAGTTGCAGTTTCCTCAGGATGGCCACGAGCACACAGCAGCCGCCGACGATGATGTCGGCACGGTCCGCGGGGAGGCCCGGGTTATGGACGCGGTCGGCCAATTTTTCGGTGGCCAACGTTCGGAACACATCCTCGGCCGCGTCCTTCGTGAGTTCCATGCCGTGCAGTGCGGTTGCATCGAAGGCGTGGAGGCCGAGCTCGACCATTGCGATTGTGACGATGGTTCCCGCAACGCCCACGATGCGGTCGCATCCCTCGAGTTCGGTGATTTCACGCAGGACGTCATCTATTTCGTCGACGACCGCGCCGATGGCGTTCGTGAGTTCTTCGGGTCTCGGCGGGTCGTGCTCGAGAATTCTCTCGGTGATGTTGCGCGCACCGAAGGGAATGCTGGCAACCCGCGGTGTGGATCCGGGTGCGCCGACACTGAATTCCGTCGACCCACCTCCGATGTCGACGACGGTGATCGTGCCGTCGCCGATTCGCGATTCCAGGTTGCGCTGCGCGCCGATGAAGGCAAGCGAGCCTTCGGTGACACCGTCGATAACGGTGACTTCACAGCCCAGAGCGTTGGCGGCCGCCGTGACGAAGGGAGCAGCGTTGTTCGCAGACCGAACAGCGGCAGTCGCAACTGCGTGAACGTTCGCGACGGCGTGTGCATCGAGAATCGCGCGAATTTCGCTGAGGCGTTCGATCGTGGCGGCGACGGAGTCGTCGGCGAGGCTGCCGGTCTCGGTGATGCCGGTGCCCAGCCGCGTGACGACGCTGTCGCGGTGGAGCGTTTCTTCACCGTCCAGGACGAGCAGTTTGACCGAGTTGCTGCCGATATCGATGACGCCGATGCGGTTGTTGTCAGACATGGCGCAACTCCGTTGCGTAGTCGATGCGTCGCGCGACCCATTCACCGATGGGGTCGTTGCCGCCGGCAAGCCACCAGGCGAAATGTGCGTGAAGACACTTCACGCCACGGCGAGTGCCTGCGACGCCGGCTGACGGCGCGGGGCCGGTGTGGAGTGCCGGAAGTTCCGCGTTGCGCAGTGCGGCGTACTCGTTGTGCGCCGCTTCGAGCAACGCGGGATCGACCTCGGCTTCGGCTTGATCGACGCCGCCTGCGGCCTCGAGGCGTGAGACGGCGGCGTATTCACTGCGTCCGACCAACCAAAAGAGCGTGGGCATCGGCGTGCCGTCGTCGAGAAGCGGGGAGTTGCGCACGACGACCGGGTCGCCGTCGGCGCGACGTACGACGACCTCGAAGTCTCCTTGAGGCGTCCGACCCAGCAATTCGGTGACGCGAGCGACGTCGGCTTCGGTCGCCATGTTACTCCGGTGGCGGTCAG
>DAINNS010000033.1:0-9530 GCA_036735765.1 Ilumatobacteraceae bacterium
GGGCCGTCGGCATCCTCGAACTGCGCGGCCGAGACGCCGAGCAGACGCACACCCTGATGCACTTCGATTGCAGTCAACAACGGCCCGAGGGCATCGACGAATCCCGGGCCGCTCGCGCGCGCCGTGTCGACGGTGATGCTGCGGGTGATCGACCGGAAGTTGGAGAACTTGATCTTCAGGGTGAGCGTGCGGGCACGCACACCGTTCGCCCGCACGCGTGCCGCGACCGCATCGCACAGTCGTACGAGGTGACGGCGCAACTCGTCGACATTGTCGATGTCGTCCGGGAAGGTTTCTTCATGTCCGATCGACTTCGCCTCACGCTCGGCCTCGACGGCACGGTCGTCGCGACCCCATGCGAGGTCGAAGAGGTGTCGCCCCGCCGCCTCGCCGAGGGCGGTGACGAGATGTTCGACACCGATGGTGGCGAGATCACCCACGGTCTTCACACCGATGCGGTCGAGGCGCGCATGCGTCGCAGGGCCCACTCCCCACAGCGCCCTCACGGGCAGCGGATGGAGGAACTCGACTTCGCGACCCGCCTCGACCACGACGACTCCCTCGCCCGGGTCGATCGATCCGCCGGTGACACGCGGCTTGGCCGCCTTCGATGCGATTTTCGCCACGAACTTGTTGGCCGCAACGCCGACACTGCACGTGATCCCGACCTCGTCGGACACACGTGCACGGATCTCGTCGGCGATCGCGACGGCCGATCCGTGGCGACGCAAAGCACCACT
Source organism: Ilumatobacteraceae bacterium (assembly GCA_036735765.1). Lineage (GTDB taxonomy): Bacteria > Actinomycetota > Acidimicrobiia > Acidimicrobiales > Ilumatobacteraceae > F1-20-MAGs119. The sequence goes on from DAINNS010000033.1 coordinate 741, forward strand.
CACATCGAGGAACGCCTCATCGAGGGCGATGCCTTCGACGAGGGGTGTGTACGACCGAAAGATCGCATGCACCTGACCGCTCACCTCGCGGTACACCGCGGGACGGCCCGGAAGGAAGACGGCGTTCGGACACAGACGTCGCGCCTGCGACGACGACATCGCACTGAACACTCCGAATCGTCGGGCCTCGTACGACGCGGCCGCGACGACGCCCCGCGATCCGTCACCACCGACCACGACGGGAAGTCCTCGCAGTCGAGGGTCGTCGCGCAATTCCACCGCGACGTAGAACATGTCCATGTCGACATGAAGAATCGTTCGCTGTGGGTTCATCGCCGAACCCGAGCCTACGATGTGGCCGTGAACCAGCAGACGGACGCAACGTCCCGGCCGTTGTCAGCCCTTCCATCGCGCGGCGCGCGCATCGCTGCCTACGCCGCCGTCATACTCGGCGGCCTGGCGGGTGGCCTCATTGGCTACGGCCTCGTCGACGTCCAATGCACCGGTGAGTGCGCGACACCACTCGGACTCGGACTCTTCGTCGGTGCGGTCGTGACGGCCGGTGGAACCGCGATCGTGTCGGTCCTCGTTCTTCGCGCACTCGGCGAGTGGCGCGAATTGCAGGACCGTCGATGACGCACGACATCGCGGGCGACCTTCTCACGCTCGCGACAACGCTCGCGACACGTGTCGGCGACCTGGCGCTGGCCGGACGGAAACTCGGGTTGCGCAATGTCGAGACGAAGTCGACGTCGACCGACATGGTCACCGAATTCGATCGAGCGACCGAACGCGAAATCGTCGAGACGCTGAAACGACTCCGTCCCGATGATGCGATCGTCGGCGAAGAAGACGGCACACACAGCGGCACGTCGGGCATCACGTGGTTCGTCGACCCGATCGACGGCACGACGAACTTTCTCTACGACCTGCCGATGTGGACGGTCTCGATCGGCGCGCACGATGCGAACGGCGCATTGTGCGGAGTCGTTTACGCACCTGCACTTCGCGAGACTTTCACCGCCCTGCGCGGACGCGGTGCGTTCCTGAACGGCCACCGCATCGCCTGTGGCACGGTCACCGACCCGACTCAGGCCTTGGTCGCCACGGGGTTCAACTACTCACCTGCGAACCGTGTCATCCAGGCCAACCGTTTCCCGCGTTTCATCGACAAGATCCGCGACGTTCGGCGACTCGGCTCGGCCTCGCTCGATCTGTGTTTCGTGGCCTGCGGTCGCTACGACGCGTACTTCGAGGAACACCTCTACCCGTGGGATCTCGCGGCCGGAGCCCTGATCGCTTCCGAAGCCGGTGCCCACGTCGAAGTTCTGGCCGACGAAGGGCCCACGGCCCACGCTGTCCTTGCTGCAAATCCGCAGCTATTTCCGAAAATCAAGATGCTTTTATTGTCATAAAGGTGACCCCGCCACTCTGGTTTTAACGGTTGGCGCCACATCCCTGAATTATTCTCTCCCACCATGGAGTCGTCGGGCGTCACGCGCGTACTGCTGGTCGAAGACGAGGCCCGCATCCGAGCCGCCTTGCGCGACGGTCTCGAATCGAACGGCTGCATCGTCGCCGAAGCAGCGTCGGCCGAAGATGCTCTCGCGAACTTCCGCGATGTGACGCCACACGTTGTTCTCGTTGACGTGATGCTGCCGGGCATCGACGGCATGGAACTGTGCCGCCACCTGCGCGCCACCAGCGACGTGCCGATCATCATCGTCTCGGCGCGCGGCGACATTACGAACATCGTCCACGGTCTCGAGGCCGGCGCCGACGACTACATGACCAAGCCCGTGGACTCGGTCGAGCTGCACGCCCGCATCCGCGCACTTCTGCGCAGGACCCGACGCACGCCGAACGCTGCACAACATCTCATTGGCGACCTCGACATCCGTCCCGACGAGGGTCGCGTCCTGCGGGCGGGCGTCGAAGTCAAACTGACCAAGACCGAATTCCGGTTGCTCTGCGAACTTGCCGCGGCCCCCGACAAAGTTTTCAGCCGCGAACTGCTCCTCGACCGCGTGTGGGGTGGCGGCTATTTCGGGGACGAACGTCTTGTCGACGTGCACATCCGGCGCCTGCGCACGAAGATCGAACCCGACCCCGCCAACCCCCGCCACGTCATCACGGTGCGCGGCCTCGGTTATCGACTCGACCGACAGGTCGCCTGACGCGACAACTACTCTCTGGCGATGACCTACGTCGTCGCAATCGACGCCGGAACGACGGGTGTTCGCAGTCGTGCCGTCTTCCCCGACGGCCGCGAGGCAGTGGCCTCGTATCTCGAGTTCACCCAGCACTTCCCCGCACCCGGACTCGTCGAACACGATGCCGATGAGATCTGGGATGTCACCCGTCGCACGCTTGTCGATGTCATCACCCGCATCGGTTCGCTCCCCGCCGCGATCGGCATCACGAACCAACGCGAGACGATCGTCGCATGGGACCGAACGAGCGGGAAACCGTTCGGACGCGCCATCGTGTGGCAAGACAGGCGCACCGCCGAACGTTGCACGGAACTCGCACCGCATCTCGCGATGGTTCGCGCGACAACCGGCCTGGTACTCGATCCGTACTTCAGCGGAACGAAGATCGAGTGGATGCTGCACAACGGCGTTCCACGGTCACCCGATCTCGCATTCGGCACGATCGACTCGTGGTTGCTGTGGAAGCTGACATCGGGCGACGTCTTCGCCACCGATGAATCGAATGCGAGCCGCACGCTGCTCTGGGACATCACTCGCCACGAGTGGAGCGACGAGATCTGCGACATCCTCGGGGTTCCGACCTCGGCACTTCCCGAAGTTCGCGACTCGAGCGGGCGTTTCGGCACGACCTCGGCCGATGGCCTGCCCTCGGGAATCCCCATTTCGGGCCTCGCGGGCGACCAGCAGTCCGCACTTTTCGGTCAGGCGTGCTTCGCCGAAGGTGATGCGAAGAACACCTACGGCACCGGAAGTTTCGTTCTCATGAATGCAGGGACACGGTGTCCCGCGCCGAGCGAGGGAATGCTGACAACCGTCGCATGGCGCATCGCAGGTGTCACGACCTACGCCGTCGAAGGTTCGATCTTCGTCACCGGCGCCGCCGTGCAATGGCTGCGTGACGGCCTCGGCATCATCCGGGAATCACGCGACATCGAGTCGCTCGCCGCAGATGTCTCCGACTCTGGCGGCGTCGTCTTCGTACCCGCACTCACGGGCCTCGGAAGCCCGTGGTGGGACGCCGACGCACGTGGAGCAATCTTCGGCATCACGCGCGGAACGACAGCGGCACACCTCGCGCTCGCGACGCTCGAGGCGATGGCCTTTCAAACACGTGACGTCGTCGAGGCGATGACCGCGGCCACCGGTATCCCCATTCGCGCACTTCGCGTCGACGGCGGAGCAGCGGGCAACGACCGACTGATGCAGATCCAGGCAGACCAGCTGGGCATCGTCGTCGAGAGGCCCGTCGACCGCGAAACCACCGCCGTTGGTGCCGCACTTCTCGCGGGCCTCGCCGAAGGTGTGTGGTCGAACCCCGCCGAGGCGGCCGCCTCGCGACGGATCGACCGACGTTTCGAGCCGAACAACGAATTCAAGGTGTTCGCCGACATCGCCCACGCACAGTGGCGCTCCGGCCTGCGACGCGTGACCCCCAACTGCGTCTGACCGAAACCGCGCCGGGCCGGCGCTCAGTCACCGGCACCGACGAACGCCGCGCCAATGGCGCCCGCACGCTCGCCCAGCGTCGCCGCCACGATCGACGGCATTGCGCGACCCGCGTGACTCTGTTCGATGGTGGCGAATCTGTCGGTGATCGCAGCAACGACCTCCGGTCGCGCCCCCAGACCGCCGCCGATGACGATGCACGAGGGGTCGTAGATGTTCACGAGGTTGTGCAGGCCGAGTGCGGCCCATTCGGCGAATTCGCCAAGAGCACTCGACGCCGCTGCATCCCCGCGACCGTGGGCCTCGAGTACTGCTTGCGAACTGGCCGCGCCGGCGATGTGTGCAAGGCCGCGTCCGGAGACGTAAGCCTCCCAGCATCCGTGACGCCCACACGGACACGCGAGACCGCCACGCTCGACGACCATGTGGCCGAACTCACCAGCGAATCCGTTCGCACCGCGGGCCACACGCCCGCCGACAATCGCCCCGCCGCCGATTCCGGTACCGATCGACACAGCGAGGACGTCGTCGTGTCCTCGCGCCGCGCCGAGACGCCATTCGGCGACACCCGTGCACGTGCCGTCGTTGTCGACGACGACGGGAAGGCCGAGCCGCTCGGACAGCGCGGCACGCAACGGCACGTCGCGGACTCCGGGCAGATGCGTGGTCGTCACCGCAAGACCCTCGCGCGTGACGAGTGCGGCGATACCGACACCGACGGATGCGATGTCGTCGAATCCACTCACCAAGCTGACGACTGCATCGACGGCATCGCCCGACGGGTCGGTCGCAACGCGCAGTTCCTCGACCACCCGAGGCTCACCGGCGACGTCGTCGATCACGATGCACAGCGTCTTTGTTCCACCGATGTCGATACCGAGTTTTTTCAACAGGGGCGTCTTTTCAAGATCGGTGTTCTTCGAGCCGACGAAGGTCAGGCCTCGCAGCGCGACTTCAACTCGGTCAGCGTGTGGAGAATGCGATTCTCGGCGCGGCGCTTCACGAACCCCGGCAACGGGATGACCAGATCGATCGAAAGGTCGTACGTAACGAGCGTCCCGTTGTTCACCGACTCGAACATGTAGTCGCCATCGAGTGTGCGCATGATGTCGCCGTCGACCAGACGCCACGCAATCGTCAGCGGTGCATCGCCATAGGTGTAGCCGAGCGTGTAGTGGGTACTGCGACCCAGCGCAGACGCCCGAAATTCGACCTTCGTGCCGCGACCCTGCGCATCGCGCTCGAGCACGACCGCCTCTTTCACGTCCTTCGCCCACTCGGGATAACGCTCGAACTCGGTCGCAACCTGAAAGCAGCGCTCGGGCGACGCGGAGATGACGGTCGTTTGCTTGGCGGTATCGGCCATGCCCCCATTGTGGCGCACCGAGGGGCCGGCGTGCGGCTTATTCGGCTGTGTCGCCGGCTATGTCGTCGGCTGTGTCGCCGGGCAGGGAACGTGGCGCGAACGCACCGTGACGACTGGCCCACAGACCGTTCAGGCCGAGGCCGAGCATCGGAACGAGCACTCCGAAGGCGAGAACGCTTCCCGCCTTGCCGTCGGTCGTCGGCCTGGCGATTGCCGCTGCGACACCCACCACAGTCTGGACGGACAAGGCAACGAGCATCGGCACCTTCACGTCACGCGGCGCGACCTCGCCGGTCAGGAAGAAGAGTTGGGAGACGGAGATCTCGCTTTCGCGGCTGCGCTGCACGGCAGCGAAGAATCCGATCAGGAAGGTCGCCACCCCCACGGCGAAGAGGGCGAGTGACACCACGACGATGACGACGCGAAAGACGTCGTCGAAAACGATGGCGCTCGTCGCCGCGACCACGATGAAGAACAACGATGCGACGAGGTTGAATCGCACGATCGGCGATGCACTGATGCGATTGACGGAACTCATGGCAGCGCGCGAAGCGTATTCCACAGTCGCGCAGAGAGCACGTCGTACGAGAACTCGGCTTCGGCCCGCGCACGCGCCGCTACGCCCATCGCCCGACGGCCGGTGTCGTCGTCGAGCAGACGCTCGAACGCGGCAACGACTTCGTCTACATCGTCGGGATCGCCCACAACGACGCCTGTCCTTCCGTCCTCAACGGCTTCGGCCGCTCCCCCACTCGCGCCCGCAATCTGGGGCACTCCGCACGCCGCGGCTTCGAGAAATACGATGCCGAAACCCTCTTGTTCGAGACCGAACCATCGGTTCCGACACAGCATCGCGAACACGTCGGCGCATCCGTAGAGCAACGGGAGGTCGTCGAACGACACTCTGCCAAGAAAACGCACCGGCGCACCGCGGTCGCGCGCGAGTCGTGCAAGGCGCCCTTCGTCACGGCCGGCACCCGCGATGACGAGTTCGAGGTTCGGTCGCGCGCGCGCCATACGGGCGACAGCAGCGATCGCGGTGTCGAACCCCTTGCGCGGCACCAGCCGACTGACACCGACGATCAACTCGGCATCGGGGGCGATACCGAATCGTTCCCGTGCCGCTCGGCGTTCCGCTTCGTCGAGCACCCGAAAGCGCGCGGTGTCGACGCCCGGCGCGACGACCGTCGTCGGCAGCGCACGACCCGCGGCGCGTTCCGCCTCACGCGCGGGATACTGACCCGCGGCGATGCAGTGCGTTGCGCGACGCAGCACGCGACCAAGCACCTGCTGCGATCCGGGGATACGTCCGGGCACCGTCACCTCTGCGCCGTGCAACACCACCGCGTACGGCAGATCGAGGTTCGGCCCGATGATGCCGAGGGGCACGGCCGGGTCGAGCACCACGAACTCGGCGCCGAAATCACGAGCGAGGTCGTTGATGCGCTTTGCCATCAGTGGATGCGGCAACAACACCGACTCGCGGATGCGCTCGACCCGAAAAGGCTGCTCTGCATCCCACTCGCGGGCTCCCTTGTACGGGCTCGTCAACACCGCGAACTGGTCGGCCGGCAAACGACGCCACCACTCCCACAACAGCGACTGGATTCCACCGATCTTCGGGGGAAAGTCGTTCGTGACGAGGAGGTGACGGCCGGGCATACGACTCCAGTGTTACCCACGTGGCGCGGGCAGGTGCCGCAATTCGGCGCGAACCACCTCACTGGGCTCGCTGTCGGCGTCGGCAGGCAGCAGATCGACGTGTCCGACTCGTGCGGCCGCCCACACCGCGTGGGCCCGGACGTACGGATCAGTGTCGGCGAGACCCCGCGCGATTGCACCACGTGCCGCAGCGTCGTTCGGCCGCGCGGTGTTCCCCAACACGACGAGCGCGTTGCGTCGCACCCAGCGCGGCTCGCGGTCGTGGATGTACCACCGTCCGAAACGGGCCATGATCTCGGTGTCGCTCATCGCCATGACGGCGACGGGGTCGACTTCGTGGTCGGGCCCGCCCGCGGGCGTGTTGTCGGGGTGTTCGTCGCTGCGAAGACCGGGCGTCGAAACTCGTACCGAACGCGTGGATGGCGGACACACTTCCTGACAGTCGTCACATCCGTAGATACGGTCACCGATCGCCTCGCGCAGGTTGCGGTCGACGACGCCGGGCTTCTGGATCACCCAGGCAAGACACCGCGCTGCATCGATGACCCCGGGCTCGATGATCGCACCCGTCGGACAGCCGTCGAGACAACGTCGACACGAACCGCATCCGTCGGCCACGGGCGAAGACGTCGGTAGTACCGCATCGGTGACCACACCGCCGAGAACGAACCAACTTCCGGCGTCGACGAGGAGAAGGTTGGCGTTCTTGCCGTACCAACCGAGACCCGCGAGATACGCGGCTTCTCGATCGACGAGCGCGTTTTCATCAGCCACGACAACCGCGCGATGACCGACCGACTTCAATTCTTCGGCAACGGCACCGAGAGCGCTTCGCAAGGTGCCGTAGTGGTCGCGCCACGCGTAGCGCGCCACTCGCGCAGTCGGCGACGAAGAACCGACTTGCGGGCGCTGCGGTGCGGGCTCGTGGTATGCCACCGCGCCGACGATGATCGACCGGGCACCACGGACCACCATCGACGGGTCGGTGGAACGCGCGGGATTGCGAAAGGTGAACTGCATCGTGTCGGAGAGGCCACGCGCGTTGCGATCGTCGATTGCGCGCCGCGCGCGATCGAACCGCTGCGCCGGGGCGATGCCGACGCGGTGAAGGCCGGCCCGCACACCCACGTCACAGACGTGGCGGGCGTACTCGCGGAGCGCCGATTCGGTACGGGACTGCGCGTCAGACGGCACGGTGCCGAAGCGTAGGCACCATTCCCGCGTTTGCGAGCAACTTCACCGCGCGCGCCTCGTCGAGGCTGAGGACAACGGCCTCGTCGGGGTTGCGACCGATGAGAAAACTGACCACGCAGTCGCCGCAGGCATCGGTGTCGCGCATGCAGCAGGTGTCGCAATCGATGGTGAGGGACTCGTTCGTCGTCATGAACACAGCGTGACAACGGGGTGTCACACGTTGATGACTTGCGCCCCATGATGATCGACCGTCAACACGCGGGCCCGCCCGTTTTCCGGCAAGGCGGTTGCCAGTGAGTCGGCTTCGTCTGCTCGCACGAAACAGGCCACCGTTGGGCCCGAACCGCTGAGCCACGCCCCCACTGCACCCGCGTCACGCATCGCCCGCAGCGCGACGCGACTCGGTTCGGCCTTCGCCAGCCGCAGGTCCTGGTGCAGGCGGTCGGCCATCGCATCGCCGAGAACATCGATGTCCCCGGCGGCGAGCGCAGCCACGAGAAGGGCCGTGTGCGTCACGTTGAACACCGCGTCATCGAACGGCACAGCGGTGGGCATCTTGGCGCGTGACTCCGACGTCGACGTCGTGAAGTCGGGTATCCACACGACGACTGCGAGTTCGTCGACGACGCGCGTTGCGAGCGGAACCCGCACGGCGCGCCGGCCGTTGGTCGCAACGACGCCGCCGAACAACGACGCCGAGACATTGTCGGCGTGACCTTCGAGGTTCGCCGTCACGTCGATCACACGCTGCGCCAGAGTGTGGTCGCCCAACGGCGCGCCACACGATTGCGACACGCCGAGCAATGCCCCACCGACCCGAACTGCTCCGCTGAACCCGAGCCCGCGCCCCATCGGGATGTCGCTGCGCACCCACACACTGCCGACGCCACCGGCGGCCCGGAACGCGAT
>DAINNS010000034.1:0-9368 GCA_036735765.1 Ilumatobacteraceae bacterium
AGCGACCAGTCGGTGACCGGCGCACCGGCGACGGCGCAGTGGAACTTGTCGGGTCGACGCAGCACGGCGAGCGCGGCGAGATAGCCGCCAAAACTCCAACCCCGGATGGCAACCCGCGTCAGGTCGGCACGTGGCTCGATCGCGGCCAATGCGTCGAGTACGGCGACCTGGTCGTCGAGAACCGGCGCCGCGAGATCGCCGTGAACCGCACGTTCATACGCCGCACCACGGCCGGGAGTCCCGCGACCATCGGCCACGACAACGATGAATCCCTGGTCTGCAAACCACTGCGAGGTTGCAAAGGCCATTTGTGTCGCGACGACGCGCTGAGCGTGGGGTCCACCATAAGGGTCGAACAGGACGGGCAGGGGTCCCGTACCACCATCGCGGGGTGACACGACCGCCACTGCACATCCGGCAATTTGGGTGATCCGGACGTTCGGTGACACCAGCATCGTCTCGGCATGGTTGGCGATCGGCGGCCCGTCGACGACGCGGAACGAGGCTCGCGGGTCGCGCAGTGAGGATTCGCGCACGACCGTGCGACCACCACCGTGCGTGGCAGACACGACCGATTCGCCACCGGCGATGGTGCGGAGGCCGTCTTTGCCGAGCGCGTACACACTTTGGAACCACGGTGTCGAAACGTCGTTGGCGCAGAACACGATCTCGTCTCCGACGGATACGACGGACCGCACTTGCAGATTCTCTGGCGTCACGGTGCCACCATCGATGAGAATTCGACGCACCCCGCGGTCTGCGCACGTCACGACAGATCCGTTCGGCTGCAACGCCGGAACGCCCGGAACGATTTCCACCCATGCGTCGTCGGAGTCGGTTCCGATGGTCGTGTGCGCACCCGACGCGGCGTCGATTCGCACGATCGTCACACTGCGTTGGTCGCGTGACTGGACCTGTGCGATCAGCCCGGCACCGTTCCACGCGACGGAATTCAGGTATTCGTGAGCAGGTAGGTCGACGCGCGTGCGTTCGGCGGATTCGACGTCGATGATCCACAGGGAGACTTCTGCATTTGATTCGCCTGCCGCCGGGTAGCGGTGCTCACCCGCGGGTGTCGCCGGGTTGGCGGGGTCGGCGATGTGCCACACCGGAACGTGCGACACGTCGACACGTGTCACGGCGATGTGGCGGCCATCGGGTGACCACCAATAGCCACGTTGGCGATCCATTTCTTCGGCGGCGATGAATTCGGCGAGACCCCATGTCACGTTGGGGTCGTCGTCTCCGGCGAGCTCGCGTTCATCGTCGCTCGCACCCGACAAAGTCGACAGGTTCGAAACAAAAAGCCGCCCGCCACGTGTGTAGGCGACGGAACTGCCATCAGGTGAGGGTCGTGCGTCGAAGACGCCGGAGTCGACTTCGATCGGCCTCGCGCCACCCTGAAGCAGGTCGATTGCGAACAGTTGGCCACCGAGCACCGTCGCTGCGACCGTGACGGCCGAGTCGCACGCGTAGGAAACGATGCCGCCCGCCCCCTCGCGTGCGCGTTCGCGGCGACGTCGCTCTTCGACCGTCAGTTCACCTGTCGTTTCCGCTGCGACGCGGGGATCGAACACGCAGGTCTCTTCGCCCGATGCGATGTCGAGCGACCACAACAGATTGACGGGGTCGCTTCCCGACGCGGATCGCGCGAATACGGCGCGCACGCCATCAGGCGACAACGTGAAGTTGCGCGGCTCGCCGAGGGTGAGACGTTGCGTGCGCGCGTGCTGACGCGGGAACGTGTCACCCGTGCGGTTGCCGTCAAGAATCATGCGACGTGGAAGACGCCCTTCACGTCGAGTTCGACGCGTTTGCCAACGAACTCGTCGGCGCACATTTCCCGACCGAGCGTGGCGTCGGTGCTTTCGCCCCACGCACGCCGACCGTTACCCAAGAGACACGCCGCGTGGATCATCTCGGGCGCTCCGTCGCGGCCGTGCATCACCGAGTACGCCTCGATGGTCGCTGCAGAACCAGCGGCCTGTTCGGCCGTCGCCACATCACGGCGGGGCATCGCGTCGATTTCATCCTGCGGATAGGCATGACGGAAGGGCACGGCCGGGGGCTCGGTCGAGTAAACGCCGAAAGCGTGCTTGGTGGTGTATCCGCCATTTGCCCAGACGAGACCCTTGGCCCCGGGGCGGTCGCGAAGATCGTTCATCACCGTGGCGATGGCGTGCATCACGTAGTTGTTCCACGGCCCGCCGGCGAACGGAAGTCCGCCCGTACGCGTCAACTGTGACGTGATGTCGAGGCCAAGTGACTGAGCACCGAGTTGAACCGCAGAAGGGAAGCACGAGTAGAGATCGACGATGTCGATGTCGCCGATTCCGAGTCCTGCGAGTTCGAGCGCACGCTTGCCGCCGAGTTCGATTGCCGGGGTTTCGGCGAAGGTCCATCGGTTCGAGATATACTGGTGTTCGTGGCAATCCGAGCCCGAATGGATGAACACCCATCGGTCGCGGGGTACGCCGAGTGACTGCGCCTTTTCGGCAGAGCACATGATGAGCGCGGCACCCATGTCGACGTCGTTGTTCGAGTTCATGTACTTGGGGTAGGGGAACCCGATCATTCGGTTCTCCGATCCCGCAGTGCGAATTTCTTCTGCTGACAGCGCCCTGCGCGACCAAGCGTTCGGGTTCGCCGCGGCGACCCTGCTGAAGCGGGACCAAAGTTCCGAGATGAACACCTGTTGGTCGGCCACCGAGCGGCCGGCACGCGCGCGGATCGCGGTTTCGAACATCGGGTACACCTGCACCGGCATCACGATGCGTCGCGCGAGCTCTTGTTCGCCCGCCATCGAGAGCTCTTCGCTCACCGCATCGGGCGCAGGTGTTGACGCGTCCGCTTTCGGCCACGTGAGGGTGTGGTCGGCCTTCTTCGCGCGTTGCTTCGTGCGTGTTGCCTCGCCGCCTGTGAGCACGATGATGTCGGCGCGCCCCGACTGAATGTCGAGTGCGGCCGAGTTCACCAGCGTCTGGGGTGTGTTGCCACCGTTCGCACTGAGGCCGTACTGGCGGGCAGTGATGCCGAGGTTGCGAGCCACGAACCAGGCGGGGTTGCCGTATTTCCATGACAACAACGCAACGACGCGCAACGCATCGACATCGGGGATTTTCGACAGTCCCGCATCGGCCGCTGCGAGTCGGATCGCCTCGGCCATCAGAGTTGCGGGGTCGGCGGCCGTGTCGAACGACGCAGCCCGCGGGTCGTCGGGCCGTTGCAGGAATTGTCCGGATCCGACGAGGACGGGGGTGCGGGGATCGAGAGCCATGTCCGCAGGTTATGCGCTGCACAACCCCTGCCTCCTATGCTCGGGGAGTGTCAACGACAGCGTCCCACCGTGCCATTCGCATCGCGATCGGGGCTGATCATGCGGGCTTCGAATTGAAGCAGCACCTCATCGCCTTCCTTGGCGCCGCCGGTCATCTCGTCGAAGACTTCGGCACGCATTCGACCGAGAGTTGTGACTACCCACCCATATGTGCGGCGGTCGGTCGTGCAGTGCGCGACGGTAAGGCCGAACTCGGCATCGTGCTCGGCGGCAGCGGCCAGGGAGAACAACTGGCGGCGAACAAGGTGCGCGGCGTGCGGGCGGCCCTGTGCAACTGCCTCTACACGGCGAAGATGGCGCGATCACACAACAACGCGAACGTCTTGTCGATGGGGGCGCGCGTCGTTGGCGTTGGCCTCGCCGAGGAAATCGTGACGACGTTCCTCGCGACCGACTTCGAGGGCGGTCGCCACGAACGGCGAGTCGCGCAGTTGGCCGAAATCGAAGAACAAGAGTCGAAGTAGCTCCAGTCGAGACCGAAAGGCGAGAAAACCCCCATGTCTCAAGCCCCCATGTCGCAAACAAAAACGAGCCTCCGCGGCATCGTCCATGCCGCAGCCCCGAACTGGGCATCCGAACTCGGCGACGACGACCCCGTGTTCGATCTCATCGACCGTGAGGTCGAGCGCCAGATCACCGGTCTGCAGTTGATCGCCAGCGAGAATTTCACCTCGCCCGCGGTCATGCGTGCCACCGGTTCGGTTCTCACGAACAAGTACTCCGAGGGTTACCCCGGCAAGCGCTACTACGGCGGAAACGCCGTCGTCGACGACATCGAAGCCATCGCCATCGAACGCATCAAGAAGTTGTTCGGTGCCGAGCACGCGAACGTGCAGCCGCATTCGGGGGCCAGTGCGAACATGGCCGTCTATCTCGCGCTGCTGAACCCGGGCGACACGGTGCTCGGTCTGAGCCTCGACCATGGTGGTCACCTCACGCATGGTTCGCCCGTGAATGCCAGCGGAATCCTCTACAACTTCGTCTCGTACAAGGTCTCTTCCGGCGAAGAGCGCATCGACATGAACGAAGTGCGCGACCTCGCGCTGAAGCATCGCCCGAAGATGATCGTCGCGGGTACCACCTCGTACACGCGGCGTCTCGAGCCCGAACCGTTCAAGAAGATCGCCGACGAAGTCGGTGCGCTTCTCATGTTCGACATCGCGCACCTCGCCGGTCTCGTCGCGGGTGGTGCGCATCCGAACCCGGTGCCGTACGCCGACGTCGTCACTTTCACCACTCACAAGACGCTTCGCGGGCCTCGCGGTGGCTGCATCCTCTGCAAAGCCGAACACGCGCAGAAGATCGACAAGGGCATCTTTCCCGGCACGCAGGGTGGGCCTCTCGAGAATGCCATCGCGGCGAAGGCGATCGCATTCGGCGAGGCCCTCACGCCGATGTTCCGCGACTACGCACATCAGATCGTGAAGAACGCAAGCGCACTGGCCGGTGCGCTCGCCCGTCAGGGATTCCGATTGGTCTCGGGCGGCACCGACAACCACATGATGGTCGTCGACCTCACGCCCTTCGACGCCGATCTCACCGGCAAGGAAGCGCAACTCGTCCTCGACGAGGCCGGCATCACTCTGAACAAGAACACGATCCCGAACGACCCGCGCAGCCCTTTCGTCACTTCGGGCGTGCGCATCGGCACCCCATCAGTGACCACCCAGGGGATGAAAGAACCCGAGATGGAACAGATTGCCGACCTCATTGCGACGGCTCTCCGTAACCGCACCGATGCCGCGGCCATCGCCGAGGTTCGTGGCCGAGTGGCGGCGCTGTGTGCTCGTTTTCCCGTCTACAACGTGGGCTGATTCGCGCGGATCCGCGGGTCGACACGAGTCGTCGGGTCACGTTCTAGTGTCGTAACCGAATGGGAGATACCACCGGCTACGTCGTCGTCGCGGTTGCGGCGGCCCTTGCGACGTTCGCGGCGACCCCGGTCGTGATGCGCTTCGCGCATCGTCGTGAGTGGATGGCTCAACCCGACCCGCGCAAGGTCCACTCGACGCCAACCCCCGACGTCGGTGGCATCGCATTGCTCGTCGGGATTCTCGTCGCGCTGTTGCTCGCTTGGCAGATGGACAGGTTCGACTCGCTTTTTCGCGGCAACTCCGAGACCCTCGGTGTCGTCATCGCGGCGTTGTTCATCTGTGGTCTCGGTCTCGTCGACGACATTCGCGAAATTTCTGCCCCTGCGAAAGTTGCGGGAACCGTCGTCGCAGGTGCGGTACTCGTGTGGGCCGGCGTGACGATGTTCTATTTCCGCGTTCCGTACTTCGACGTCTTCGTTTTGTCGAACGACTGGATTCCGCTCGTCACGATTCTGTGGTTGCTCGTCATGACCGAAGCGATCAACTTGATCGACGGCCTCGACGGTCTCGCCGCTGGCATCGTTGCCATCGCTTCGGCTGCGTTCTTCGTCTACAGCAGACATCTCGGTGATCTCGGCCTTCTGGCCGAACCGAACATCGGGCCGCTCGTCGCCGCAATCACCTGTGGTGCGTGTGTCGGGTTCCTGCCGCACAACTTCAACCCGGCGAAGATCTTCATGGGGGACAGCGGAGCGTTGCTGCTCGGTCTGATGCTCGCGGTGTCGACAAGCGTCGTCGGGGGTCGCGCTGACCCGGCCACCCAGGACTACAGCAGCCAGACGTACTTCTTCCTCGCACCGCTCTTCATTCCGTTGCTCATTCTCGGTGTGCCCATCTTCGACGTCGCATTCGCGATCGTGCGTCGCGCGTACAAGCGCCAGAGCTTCGCCACCGCCGACAAGGGCCACCTGCACCATCGCTTGATGAACCTCGGTCATGGCCAGCGTCGCAGCGTGCTCATTCTCTGGTTGTGGACGGCGCTCTTGTCCGGCATGGCGCTGTATCCGGCCATCTCGACGTCCGGTGGGAACATCGCACCCTTCGGTGTGGCGGCTCTGGCCCTCGGTCTCTACACGGTGCTGCACCCGAGCGTCCGTCGACGCCGCGAAAACGACGAGCAGTCCGACGAAATGACCGAGTCCGACTTGGCAGAATCCGAGCCGAACGCCTAGATTGCTAAAGGTTTCACAAGCGGAGGTGGGCCGTCCACTGCCGCGTTCGTGGGCCGCCATCCACCCCCGATGAGACTCCTGCCCGACACCCAACGCATCCGCAGCGGCCTTGTTCCGAAGGCATCTGCATCCGCGGGCGACCAGGGACTCGGCCAGGGCGCGGAAATCGCGATCGGGCTCCTCGTGTTCTTCGGCATCGGTGCCGGCATCGACTGGTTGCTCGGAACGACGCCCGTCTTCATGATCGCCCTCACCATCTTCTGCGCGGTCGGCCAGTTCGTTCGCGTGTGGTACGGCTACGACGCGCGGATGCGCAACCTCGAAGCCGACCGCAGCCGCAACGCCACGTCACATCAGCACTCGTCCGGAGACGCGCGTCGATGAACGCCCCGGCGAACCCGATGACGACCCGCTTCGAGGGCCCCGCCCCCGAGGCAGAAGTCACACGCCACATGCTGAAGCGTGGCGTTTTTGCCGTTCCGGTGCTCGTCGCCATCGCCGGCTTCATCTGGGGTGCCGACGGAGCGCTCGGCTGCCTCTATGGAATGGCCCTCGTTTTCGTCAATTTCGCGCTTGCCGCAGGGCTGATTTCCCTCACCGCACGCATCTCACTCGCACTCATGATGGGAGCCGTTCTCTTCGGCTACCTGTTGCGGCTCGGCGTGATTTTTCTGGCCGTCATCCTGGTGCGGGACGCCGACTGGGTGTCGCTTCCGGCGCTCGGATTCACCATCATCGTGACGCACCTCGGGCTTTTGTTTTGGGAGTTGCGCCACGTATCGGCAACACTGGCGTTCCCGGGCTTGAAACCTCAGCCCAACCTCCACGCACAAGACACCCTCTGACACACGCACGCGAAAACGAAAGAGCACAGGACGAGAGAGTTAGGAAACAAACGTGATCGCACTCGAGTTCCCGCCCATCAACGCCATTCTGCGCTGGCAGGATGTTGCACCGTCGTTCAACAAGATCGCCATCATCGCCGTGCTTGCGACGATCATCGGCTGCACGATCTTCACGTTGGCCGCACGCGCCGACGCGCGCAAGGCACCGCGCGGTGCGCGCAACCTCGCCGAGTCGTCGGTCGAGTTCATCGAGAACGGCGTCATCATGCAGACGATGGGTCGTGACGGACTCGGCTGGACGCCATTCCTTCTCACTCTTTTTCTCTTCATCTACCTCTGCAATGTCCCCGGCATCATCCCGTTCTTCCAGATGCCCGCGACCGCACGTATGGCAATCCCCGCCGCACTCGCGTTGATGGTGTGGGTGGTCTACAACGGGGCCGGCATCAAGCACCAGGGCTTCGGCGGATACTTCAAGTCGGTGCTCTTTCCGCCGGGTGTTCCGAAGGCCCTCTACGTGCTGGTGACTCCGATCGAGTTCATCTCGGCGATCATCGTGCGACCCTTCTCGCTCGCAGTGCGACTCTTCGCAAACATGCTCGCCGGTCACATTCTGCTCGTGACCTTCGCGCTGCTCTCCGAGTCGCTGTTTCAGGCCAAGGACAAGATCCTCATTCCCTTCGGCGTGTTGCCGATGTTCATGTTGATCTTCCTCACCGGCTTCGAAGTTCTCGTGGCCTTCCTGCAGGCCTATATCTTCACGATCCTGACGGCTGTGTACATCGGTGGAGCGGTCCACCCCGAACACTGATCGTCGCAACGGTCTCCCTATTCATCATCATCACCAGGAGAAAGAAAAATGGAAGCACTTGCCAAAATTGTCGCCAAGGCGACCGAAGCAGCGGTCGATCCCGCTGACGCGAAGAACCAGGCTGCAGCAGCTTCGGCTGGTTACGCCTACGGCCTCGCGGCCATCGGACCAGGCATCGGCATCGGTTACCTCGTCGGCAAGGCCGTCGAGGCGATGGCACGTCAGCCCGAGGCAGCCGGCATGGTCCGTACGACCATGTTCCTCGGCATCGCCTTCACCGAGGCGCTCGCCCTCATCGGCTTCGTCGTGTTCATTCTGCTCAAGTTCGCCTGATCGCGAACGACGAGCAACCGTTATCCACTGACCGTTAACGCAATCGCCCTGCACGAGCAGGATCAGGAGTACACATGGCAACCGCAGTAGTCACCCTCTCGGGTGGATCCGTGGTGTCGGTGAGGCTCGCCTCCGAAAAAGGCGTGGCCGCCGCACCCAGAGCCGAAGAGGGCGCCGAACCGAAGGACATGGGGCCGAACCCGATTTCCCCCGAGTTGAAAGAACTCGCATGGGGTTTCGGGTCGTTCCTCGTGTTCCTCGTCATCATGCGTCTGTTCCTCGTGCCGAAGGTCCGCAAGGGCATGGCCGAGCGCTACGACGGAATTCGCGCCGACATCGAAGGGGCCGACGCCGCCAAGGCCGACGCCCGGGGGGAAGTGGCCAAGTACGAGGCCGCTCTCGTCGAGGTGCGTGCAGAGGCCGCCAAGCGTGTCGATGCAGCACGCGTGACCCTCGATCGTGAACGCGGCGAGGCAATCGCGGCAGCGAACCAGCGCATTGCAGCAAAGAAGGCCGAAGCCGAGGCGGCAGCAGCCGCCGAACGTGCCGCGGCTCGCGATCAGATCAGTGCGGCGGTCACCACCGTCACCGCGACGGCAACGTCGATCGCGGTGGGCAAGCAGGCCGACAACTCGGTCGTCACCCAGGCAGTCGCGCAGGCGATGCAGAGCACAGGAGCCCGATGATGAGACTTCTCCACCTCTTGGCAGCCGAAGATCCCTCGCAGACACACCACTGGTTGCTCCCCGAGACGGCCGAAATCATCTACGGCGGCATCGCCGCGTTGATCATCTTCGCCGCGCTCTACAAGTTCGCACTTCCGGCGGCAAAGAAGGCCCTCGCTGCGCGCACCGAACGCATCCAGAAGGAGCTCGACAACGCATCCGGCACGCGTGCGGCGGCCGAGGCAGAAGCGGCGAACATCCGCAAGGCCGTCGGTGACATCGCATCCGAGCGGGCGCGTCTCCTTGCCGAGGCCGACCAGCAGGCCGCGAC
>DAINNS010000035.1:0-9335 GCA_036735765.1 Ilumatobacteraceae bacterium
GAAATGTCGACCTCGAAGGGAACGTCGACCGTGCGCGTGTCGGCGGGAACGATGCCGATGATCGTGCGCTGCTGGTCGTCCGGGCTGGCGATGAGGCGCACCCTCTCTTCGCGACGCGTTTCGTTGGGGTTCGAGTTCAACGTATTGACCACGATTTCGACGACGTCACCGACCTTGCGACCCTCCATCGCCTTCACCAGCACGTCCAGTTGGGGCGTCGGCGTTCCGTCGAGTGACTCGATGACGTCACCGGGATTCAGAAGTTTGCACGCCGAGTCGGCCTTCGGGTCGGCCTCGCAGATCACTTGTTCGACGACCACCGAGCCGTAGTTCAAGGCGACGTCATACCCGAGACGTTTCAGCGCGACGAATTCCGCGATTTGCTTGGCGCCGACCATCGCCTGGAAACCGAGACGCCGCTGTTCGACGGGAGACCGATCACCGAAGCGCTGAAGCTTTGTTTCGATCGCGATGTCATCGTCGACCCATCCGATGAAGCCTTCGAGCGCGGTCAGTTGTGAGCCGTAGGCGGTGACGAAGCGAATGCTGTTGCCCGTGCGATACCGCGTGACGTCGGTCGCGCCAGCGCCGAAACCGAGCCGCGGCGCAACGGCGTCGACCGAACCCGGCGCTGTTTCCCAGCGTTCAATCGTCGTTGCCCCAGTGGCGATGATCGCCACCAGCACCAACCACGACACCGTCAGCATCGGCAGGGCCCACCAGAGCCGGCGAACCGAAACGGTTGGTGGCGGCGGGTCGGGAACGACCGGCGGGGGCAGTACGCTCGGCGGCGATTGATCGGGAGACGCATCTGACATGACAGCGCTGATTGTTGCATTGTCGACGGCGGATGTCACCGTGCGCGCCGGTGCCGTGGGTCTCGCCGCCGCACTCGCGGTCGCCCTGCTCGGGTCCCGCATCGACTGGAACCAGTTGCGTCGCGGCCAACGCCGTCCGATTCCTCTTTATCTGCGCGTCGACCAGCGTCCGGGGCAGACGTACCGTCCTCCCACCGTCCGGCGGCGCGTCGCCGCGTCCGGGAGCCTCGTCGGCTTCGCCGTTGCCGCAGGTCTCGTCATCGCGCTCGCCCTCTCCGTCGCGGCCGCCCTGTTGGTCGAGTCGGTCACCGACCTGTTGCGCTGAACCGTGCACGCAAGTCCCGTCACGCTGGCCGCCGTCACGCTGGCCGCGCACGCACGCGACCTTCCCACGCTCGAAGCAGCCTTCGAAGGTGACGATGCGCACGTACGCGCCATCGCGTTGGGCGCGTTGCACGGATGCGACGCTCTGACACCGCGACACATTGCACTCGCCCTCACCGACCCCGAACGATTGGTGCGCCACCGCCTCGCACAGGTGGCGGCGCACGACACGCGCGTCGATTTGTTGCGCATGTTGGCCGACGACGACTTCGCGGTTGCGGAAACCGCCGCATGGGCACTCGGCGAACGCGACAACGTTTCCGATGGAGAGATGCAGGCACTCGTCATGTCGGCCACCACCCACGCACACGCACTGGTGCGGGAATCGTGCGTCGCCGCACTCGGCTCGATCGGTGACGAACGCGGGCTACCCGCCATTCTCCATGCCTGCAACGACAAGCCGGCCGTGAGGCGCCGTGCAGTCATTTCGCTCGCACCGTTCGACTCCCCCGAAGTGACCGCCGCCCTGCGTGCGGCCCTTTCCGACCGCGACTGGCAGGTGCGCCAGGCTGCGGAAGACCTGCTTGCGGCCGCTGAACTGTCCGACTCCGAGACGGGGCCCGACGCGTCGTAACGTTTGAGTTCAAACAGCACGGCAACGCGCGCTTCGAAGGAGGGACCCAGTGGACGCAACGTTGATCGAGCGCATCAAGCGCGACATGCACGACCAGTTCGACCGCAAGGGGAATCCCGATGGCTTCCCCGCGTTTCACGACGTTCCGATCGACCGGTACATCTCCGACGAGTTCTGGGAACTCGAACAAAAGCACCTTTGGACACGCGTCTGGGTCATGGCCGGCCGCGAAGAAGACGTCGCCAAGCCCGGTGACTACTTCACGTTCGATCATCTGCGCGTTCCGATCGTCGTCGTGCGTGGCAACGACGGAAAGTTGCGTGCGTTCTACAACACGTGCCAGCACCGCGGCGCACCGGTCGTGCGCGACGAGAAGGGCTGTGCAAACCAACTGCGTTGCCAATACCACGGGTGGGTCTACAGCATCGACACGGGTGAACTGAAGAGTGTTCCCGATGAGCGTGACTTCATCGGTCTGTGTCGGGAAGAAAAGTTCCTCACGGAAATTCGTTGCGAGTCGTGGCAGGGCTGGATCTGGGTGAACCAAGACCCCGAGGCTGCATCTCTTCAGGATTGGTTCGGCGTGCCGTTCCAACAGATGGAAGAACTGTGCGGTAAGGAACTCCGCGCGGTTGGCCCGCGCGTCATGGACATTCCGTGCAACTGGAAGGTCACGGCCGAGGCGTTTCTCGAGGTGTACCACTTCCGTTTCATCCACGACCGCGGCGGTTGGAGCGCCCTCGACAATCGCGGAGCATCGATGGGACTGTTGCCCAACGGATGCAGCCGCATGGTGACGCCGTTTTCGAAGAAGGCCTGCGAGCTGCGCGGCATGAAGGACTGGACCGACTTCCAGACCTTCAAGGATCCGCGGTTCATCGACATACCGTCGGTCAATGATCTGATCCGCTCGACGAGCACCGCGTTCTCTCTGTTCCCGAACCTCATTTCGCCGGTGGCGTCGTACGGGTTTCCGTTCATCATGTTCTGGCCACTCGACAAAACCCATACGCGTCTCATGTGGTCGCACTACGCACCGAAAGACTGGGAGGGCGACGAGCTTCCGCCGCACTGGCAACAGCGCATGGACGAGTTCGACCTCATCATGGACGAGGACAAGTGGAACATGGCCCCCATGCAGCGCTCACTCGAGTCACCCGCGATGAAGGGTGTTGTCGTCAATTACCAGGAACGGCGGATCTGGCATTTCCACGAGACGGTCGACCGCACCATCGGCATCGACCGAATCCCTGCCCACATGCGGGTGGCCCAGGTACTCGAGCCCTACATCGAGAAAGACTGAATCCACGGCGGCCTGATCACGGGCAAAGTGACCACGATCGGGCACGGTCTAGAACAGAAGTTCGTTAGACTGACCAACGATATGGAAGCTCCCGCAGGTGTTCCCCAGCCCATCCAGGCACGAGCCGAGGCCACCGTCTCGACGGTGATCGAGGCAACGATTCGGGCCATCGAGGCACATGGCGAAGCCAGCGTCCGAATCGACGACATCCTGAACGAGACCGGCATCTCGAAGGGTTCTCTCTACCACCACTTTGGCGGTCGCGAAGGCCTCATCGCCGCAGCCCGCGTCACGCAGTTCAGCCGCTTCGTCGCCGAAGATGCGAAGAACATTCGCGAGACCCTCACGAAGACAACCACTTTCGAAGAATTCATCACAGCGACATCGGCGCTCGTGCAAACCGGCAACTCAGCCGAGCGCGAACGCGCGCGCCACAACCGACTGTCGGTGATCGCGAGTTCGCACGGTCGGCCCGAACTCCGCGAGTCGTTGGCGATGCAACAGCATTCACACACCGAGCACATCGCCGATGCAGTTCGATACGGACAGTCGAAGGGTTGGATCCGCAAAGACGTCGATGCACGTGCGGTTGCGGTGTTCGTTCAGAGCTACAACCTGGCGCGCGTGTTGCTCGACCTCGACACCGAGCCCGTTTCGATCGAGGAATGGGAGAACGTCGTTCGCGTTGCTCTCGGGTCGTTCTTCGTCCGCAACGGCTGAGGCTGACCTTGGCGTGACACCCCCGTCGTAGGTTGTACGACGAGGAGGTACGTGGTGGTCACACCGGCCCGAACACTTGCTTCTCGCGACGCTGTGTCGCCCCATCGCGGTCCGCGCACCGCCCCCGACAACATTCGTATCGACCGCCTCCTTGCGCTCGACGGCGACACGGTTCCGACGCTCGGCCTTGATGGTGTGCGTCGAGCCCTCGAACGCGTCGCTTCTCTGCAGCGACAGGTCGACGCGATTCGCATCACCTTGAATTCGCGCTTGCGCGAACTCTCCTCCGTCTCCCCTGCCGTCATGCCGGAACAGGTCATCGTCAAGGCGACATCCGTCTCACGGCCCGAAGCCCGCCGTGAGATGCAGCGCGTCGACACCCTCGACCAGTTCCCGCGACTCCGCGAGGCAGTCATCGCGGGCGACGTGTCGGCACATCATCTCGACGTTGTTTCGCGCGTGATTCGCCATCTCGACAGTGACGCGAAAACCCTCCTCGTCGGCGACGAATTACGACTCGTCGGAATTGCGCGTTGTTCCACTCCCGACAGCTTCGCCCGCGCCGTGCAACAGGCCGCATTGCGCGCCGAGCACGAAACTGGGGTCGACACGACGCAGCGCCAGCGCAACAGAACGTGGCTTCGGCACTGGGTCGACAACGACAGTGGCATGGTGAGGCTCCACGGTGAGTTCGACCCCGAGTCGGGGCTGCGTCTTGTCGGCCGTCTGCAACGTGCCGTACAGACGCTGTTCAATGCGGGCGAGGGCGTCAGCGCCACGGGAACACCATCCGACAAGCCCGCGCATCTCAATGCATTGGCCTTGGTTGCTCTCGTGTGCGATGCCAGCGATGGCAACGTCGTTGCCATCTCGGGTGCGGCCACGCGTGCCGATGTCAGTGTGGTCGTCGATCTCGAAACACTTCGGTCGGGTCTTCATGCACGGTCGATCATCTCCACCGGCACCGACATCAGCCTGCCCGTCGACACGATCCGACGGCTCGCCTGCGACGCGCGCATCATTCCGGTTGTCATGTCCTCTGCCGGCGTTGCGCTCGACATGGGTCGCGCCACACGACTCGCAACCACGCATCAACGGCGCGCGCTCGAGGCCATGCACCAGACCTGCGCCGTGCCGCGCTGCACCGTTGCGGTGTCGATGTGCGAACCACACCACATCGACTACTGGGTCAACGGTGGCCCCACCGACCTCACCAATCTCGTACCGCTCTGTTCGGAACATCACCGCTGCGTCCACGAGGGCGGCTGGCGACTCCACATGGCCGACGGGTCCCGAACGGTCACCGTCTCCGTGCCTGGTGGATAGTTTTGGGCCATGTCACCGCGCGACACTTCGGCTTTGTTCGACCTCCACGGCAAGGTCGCCGTCGTCACGGGGGGCAGTCGGGGCCTCGGCCGCGAGATGGTGCTCGCATTCGCCGAACGGGGTGCCGACATCGTCATCGCCAGCCGCAAGCTCGCCAATTGTGAGTCGGTCGCCGAAGAAGTACGCGCACTCGGTCGTCGCGCGCTTGCTGTCGGCTACCACGCGGCGAGTTGGTCCGACGCCGACGCTCTGGCCGACGCTGCGTACGCCGAATATGGTCGCGTCGACGTTCTCGTCAACAACGCCGGCATGTCACCGCTCTACCCGTCACTCGCCGACGTCAGCGAAGAACTCTTCGACAAGGTCATCGGCGTCAACCTCAAAGGTCCGTTCCGCTTGTCGGCAAACATCGGTACGCGCATGGTCGCCGCGGGCGGTGGCTCGATCATCAACGTGTCGTCGGTTGCCAGTCACCGCCCCAGTCCCACCGAGGCGCCCTATGCGGCGGCCAAGGCCGGAATCAACAGCCTCACGAAAAGTCTCGCTGCGGCTTTCGGCCCGACGGTGCGCGTCAACTGCATCGTGCCCGGACCGTTCCTCACCGACATCTCCAAGGCATGGGACATGAACACGTTCAACGAGCATGCAAGAACCGCTTACGCCCTCGGTCGCGGAGGTGAACCGCACGAAATAGTCGGTGCTGCGCTTTACTTCGCTTCCGATGCGAGTTCGTACACCACGGGTGCGCTTCTCGACATCGACGGCTTGCCTCGTTGATGACGCCGTGCCTCACCTAGTTTGAACCCGTGACATCGGGGGAAGTCGTCGAGGGCGAAGTGGCCACCACAGCAACCCGCAAGACGGCAGGCAACAAAGAATTCATCGCAATGGTCACTGCCTTCATGGCGATGGGTGCGTTGGCGATCGACATCATGCTGCCCGCATTTCCCGACATGCGACGGGAATTCGGCATGTCACCCGACTCGACCGACGTCGGATGGATCGTCACCGCGTTCTTTCTCGGCGTCGCCATCGGTCCGTGGCTCTACGGCCCGGCCTCCGACCGTTTCGGGCGAAAAAAGCCGCTGATGGTCGGCACCGCTCTCTACATCGCGTGCGCCCTGCTCGCCTGTCTCGCCCCGACGTGGGGCTGGGTGAAGATCTCGCGTTTCGTGTGGGGTCTCGCCGCGGGCGCACCGCGCGCAATCGCGACCGCGATGATCCGCGACCGCTACGAGGGCGACACCATGGCGCGACTCATGTCGACGATCATGGCGGTGTTCCTTCTCGTTCCGATTCTCGCGCCTGGCTTCGGCGCGATTCTCCTCATGGTCTTCCCTTGGCGCTCGGTCTTCGTCTGCCCGGCGATTCTCGCCACGCTTCTTCTCATCTGGTCACGACGACTTCCCGAGACGCTGTCGATCGAGCGCCGTCGGCCGTTCACGTGGAGGTCCGTCGGCCAGGCCGCGCGCGAGGTCGTCACACACCGACAAACGGTCACATTCACCCTCGCAGTCATGTTCCTCTTCTCGGTGCTCACCGCCTACCTCGCCGGGTCCGAGGTCATCGTCGAAGACGTGTACGGCTACGGGCCTTGGTTCCCCCTCATCTTCGGATGCGTGGCGTTCGCCTTCTCGATGAATGCGTTGAACAACGCTCGCATGGTGCGCATTCACGGAAATATTCCGCTGATCCGCCGACTCGTCACGCTCGCCGTCGCCAGCGCCGCATTGTTCCTCGCGGTGGCCTGGTTGTCGGATGGTTCACCGGCGTTCTGGTTGTACATGCTGGCGATACTCCTGGTCGTGCCGATCGCACAGGGCCTCGGACCGCTCTGCAACACCGCCGCCATGTCACCGGTCGCGCACATCGCGGGGACGGCCTCCAGCGTCATGGCAACGGTCACGACGGCGGGAGGCGCGTTGCTCGGTGGTTTTGCCAGCGATCGCTTCGACGGCACGATCCGACCGCTCGCAACGTGGTTCTTCGCATGCATCGCCATTGCAGCCGCGCTCATTGCAATCGGTACGGGCGTACCGAAGCGAAATCGCACAACAGTCACTGCCTGACGAGCAGTACATCTGTTTGGCGACAGATGTTTGTTGAACCCCACGACAGGGGTACGTACTTTTCCTCGACGTGAACGTCGTCGACTTCGCCGAACGCGTCGCCCGAGATCTCCATGACGGGCCATTGCAGGAC
This sequence comes from Ilumatobacteraceae bacterium, assembly GCA_036735765.1. Taxonomy (GTDB): domain Bacteria; phylum Actinomycetota; class Acidimicrobiia; order Acidimicrobiales; family Ilumatobacteraceae; genus F1-20-MAGs119. The sequence goes on from DAINNS010000035.1 coordinate 7,328, forward strand.
GTCTTCGCGACTCGTCTCTGCCTCGACGCCCTTGCCGCTCGCGTTCCTTCCGACGTCGCATCAGAGATTCACAAACTCTCCGAACTGCAGGGTCGCATCATCCAGTCCATGCGTCACCTGACCGACACCAATGTCATCACCAACAACAAACGTCGCCCGTCCGAGTTGCTCACCGATGCCGTCAGTGGTGCATCCATTGCACTGGGCTTTTCACCCCATTGTTCCATCGACCCGAAGATCGACGATTTGCGCGACGCCGCGCTTGTCGGCGACATGGTCAACGCCGTCCGTGAGAGCCTTTCCAACGTCGCGCGTCATGCCCGAGCGACTCGCGTTGGTGTCTCGGTCGCGGTCAGCCCGACCACGGCTCGCTTCACCGTGCGTGACAACGGTGTCGGCATTCCGGCATCAGGTCACCGCGGCAACGGTCTTGTGAACCTGCGTGCCCGGGCGGAACGCAACGGTGGTGCGTGCAATTTCAGTGATGCCGCGGGTGGCGGCACCGTCGTCGACTGGTGGGTGCGAACGACTGCGTAATCAGTACGATTCGACCGGCGGCCCGGAAGAGTCGGACTTCTTCAGGCGCGTTGCCGTGGTTTGACCGCGTTGCGATGCGGGCACGATGCGATGTCAGGTAATGACGAGGGGTAGTTTTCTCTCATGTCCAGCATCCAGAACATCCCCGTGAAGACCATCGACGGCAAGCCTTCGTCGCTGAACGACTTTGCGGGCAACGTCCTCCTCGTCGTCAACGTCGCATCGAAGTGCGGCCTCACCCCGCAATACGAGGCACTCGAGAAGATCTACGAGGAGAAGAAGGACAAGGGCTTTGCGGTCCTCGGATTCCCCGCAAACAACTTCGGCGCACAAGAGCCCGGTTCGAATGCGGAGATCGCCGAGTTCTGTTCACTCACCTACTCGGTGAAGTTCCCCATGTTCGAAAAGATCAGCGTCGTCGGCGACGACCAGCATCCGCTGTACAAGGAACTCACCTCGTCGGCTCCGCGGGCGCAGGGCGACCCCGATGCGTTCCGCGATCGCCTGAAGGGTTTCGGTATGACTCCGAACCAAGACCCCGACGTGCTCTGGAACTTCGAGAAATTCCTCGTCGGCAAGAACGGTGAGGTTGTCGCTCGCTTCGCGCCGACGATGACCCCCGACGACCCCGCGATCGTCGCCGCCATCGACGCCGAACTCGCCAAGTAAACGACCCGGGCGTCAGCCCACTGGTCAACCCAGCTCGGCGAGTTCCTTCACACCGGCGAGCGTGGCGAGCATGTTGCTGCGCCACGTCGCCATGCGGCTCGCGATGATCTGGTCACGCTTGTCGGGTTGAGCCTCTATGGCTGCGGTCAAACCGCTGCGCGCCGTTCCGAGACGTGCATGCATCACCAACAACACGCCATCACCCAGCGGCGTGATGCGAAAGCCCCACTCCGCAACCGGATTCTCGGGCCCGTACACCGACCACATGAAGCCCTTGTTTGGCCGCCAGTCGATGACAACCGATTCGGTGTCCCACTCGCGTCCGTTCAGGTTCATGTAGCCACGGATGACCGAACCGATGCCCGGTTCGCCCTCCCACTCTGCTCGCGCGAGTTCGGCCGAGAACCGCGACGGCAGATTCACGTCGGAGACGAGGCCCCACACGCGCTCCGCCGACGCGGCGATGTGCGTCGTGACGACGACCTTGCGGTCGGGTTCGTCGAACAACCGCTCCAACTTGTCGAAACACGTGTTGAAGTGGAAGGGCACCTCGGGAACCGCGAACTCGACGGGGACGTCGTGCTGGACGATCTCGATCAACGTTCCCTTCTGGTCGGCCGTGAGCGTCTGCGTCGACGTGAGGCCCGCACTCGGCTCGAACGCCGAGAACGACCGCGGTTCGTCGACCTCGGTGAACACACCGATGTTCGGATGTTCCTCACCCGACTCGTCGAAGACCATGGTGCACTCCCATCTGCCACCCGGCCACGGCTCGAGGCACACCGACTCGAGTGGGATCGAC
>DAINNS010000036.1:0-4779 GCA_036735765.1 Ilumatobacteraceae bacterium
CACTTCGCCGCACGTAGGATGATCGAACAAGTGGAGGGCACGCCCATGCAGGGGCTGGTGGCGCGCCTTTCGAAGACACCGGGTGCACTCCGCTGGCAGGGAAAGTCGAAAGACGCCGACGGGAAGGACATTCGCGAACACGGTTGGGGGTAACAACATGGCACTGTCCCGCGGCGCGAAAACTCTCGCGCTCACTTCGACGGGCATTGCGCTTGTCTCTCTCGACGTGACGATCCTGAACGTCGCATTCGGGTCGTTGCTCGCCGAGTTCGGCACCGACACCCGCCGCGAACTGACGTGGCTGTTCTCCGGCTACAACATCGCCTACGCCGCGACGCTGCTCACTGCCGGTCGCCTCGCCGACGCCTACGGACGCAAGAAGGCTTTCATCCGCGGCCTCGTCATCTTCGCCATCGGGTCGGCGCTCTGCGGCATCGCGCAGAACCCCGAAATGCTCATCGCCTCGCGCGTTTTGCAGGCGATCGGCGGCGCCATCCTTTCGCCGGCATCCCTCGCGCTCGTCCTGCCGGAATTCCCCGTCGAACGCCGCAGTGCGGCAATCGGTATCTGGGGTGCGGTCGGCGGTCTGTCCGCGGCACTCGGCCCGGTGATCGGTGGCGCGCTCATCGACGTTGCCAACTGGCGATGGGTCTTCTTCGTCAACGTGCCGGTGTGCCTCGTTGCCGCGGTGATCGGTGTGCGGTTCCTGCGCGAGAGCCTCGATGAAACGGCGCGCAAACACGTCGACGTGCCCGGTGCGTTGCTCGCCGTCGTCAGCGTGGGCCTTCTCGCACTCGCCATCGTGCAAAGCGACGAATGGGGTTGGGCAACGCCAACCACCATCGGCATCCTCGTCGCGGCCGTGGTTGCCGGAGCGGCGTTCGTCGCCACGTGCAAGCGCAGCACCACACCGGTTCTCGACCTGCGACTCCTCAAACTTCCCTTCGTCACCGCGTCCACCATTGCCGGGCTCGTCTTTTCCGCCGGTTTCTTCGCGATGGTCTTCGTGAACACCCAGTGGTTGCAGGCCGTGTGGGGCTACGGCGTTTTGAAGTCGGGCTGGGCAACGGTGCCCGGTCCGTTCATGGCCGCCGTTTTTGCCGCACCCGCGGGACGCGCCGCCCAACGCTTCGGCCACGGCAGGGTCATCGGACTCGGCTGCTTCATCTTCGCCACGTCGATGACACTCATGAACATCTTCATGGTGAAGGACCCGTCGTACTGGACGCACTTCTTTCCGTACAACGTGGTGAGCGGCATCGGCATCGGCCTCAGCATCTCGACGTTCTCCAGCGCCGCCACCGCGTACCTACCCCACACGCGGTTCGCGATGGGTTCCGCTTTGTCGAACACCTCGCGGCAGGTCGGCGCCGCGCTCGGCCTCGCCATCGTCGGTTCGTTGCTCACCGCTGCCGTGCGTGAAAAAGACGTCGCCCACGGCGTGCAACAAGGCTGGGCCTACGTGTCGATCACGATCTTCCTCGCGGGAATCGTGATGATCGCATTGTTCCGCAAACCGACGGCGGAACAAGTCGCCATCGCGGCCGCGTGACGCTTCAGACGCCGGCGACACCCACGGGACACGACACACCGGTGCCACCCAGGCCGCAGTAACCGTTCGGGTTCTTGCCCAGGTACTGCTGGTGGTACGGCTCGGCGTAGAAGTAGTCGCCAGCCGGTGCGATTTCCGTGGTGATCTCGCCGTAACCGGCCTTGGTCAACATCACTTGGTACGCGTCACGGCTCGCCGTTGCGGCCGCGCGCTGTGCATCGTTCATCGTGTAGATCGCACTGCGATACTGCGTGCCCACGTCGTTTCCCTGTCGCATACCCTGCGTCGGGTCGTGCGATTCCCAGAACACGGCGAGCAGCTTCGTGTAGGAAACAACCGCGGGGTCGAACACCACCAACACCACTTCGGTGTGACCGGTGAGCCCCGAACACACCTCTTCATACGCGGGGTTCGGCGTGTAGCCACCCGCGTAACCCACCGACGTCGACCACACACCCTCGGTCTGCCAGAACTTGCGCTCGGCACCCCAGAAACAACCCAGGCCGAACACCGCGGTTTCCATGCCGTCGGGCCACGGACCAACCATCGGGTTGCCGTTCACGAAGTGCGCAGCCGGCACCGGCATCGTCTGGTCGGTGCGACCCGGCAATGCGTCGGCAGTCCACACCATCTCGACTTTTTTGTGTCCGAACATGCCCGTGACCGTACAACGAAAAAGGCCCGGGTTCATCTCGAACCCGGGCCCTTTTCTTTTCGACCTGGACTTCAGCGACGCACTGTGCGGATGACGACGGTCTGCGACAGTGTCTTCACGTACTTGGAGGTCACACGCACCTTGCAGTCGGCCTGAGCAACCTTCGCGGTCAGTTTTCCGTCGACGATCTTGCAGTTCTGCTTCGCCGCCTTGCCACGCAACCGCATGGTGGTGGTTTCACCGATACCGCTGGCAATACCACGCCACGCTGCAAGCTTTGCGGCAGTGGGGCCACTGCGCAACGACACCTTGGGCTGCAACGAATACTTCTCGCTGGTCGCGGCCACGCTCGAACCAACGACATTGACTGCAACGACGCTGAACGAGTACTGCTTCTTCGCTTTCAATCCGGTGATGGTGCATGCGGTCGCGCCGGAAGTCGTGCATGTCTGTCCGTCAGGCGATGCGGTGACGATGAACGTATGCACGGGCTGGCCACCATCGCTGACCGGCGCGTTCCATTCGATCGTCGCCCGCTTCCAACCGGGATTGACGTTCACGATCGTCGGCGCACCCGGCACGGTTCCGATCACGGTCGCGACTGCGGCGGCGCCCGAAGGGGTGACCGACACCGACGGTATGGATCCTTGGCTCTGGCCCGCGGCGTTCTTCGCGGCAACGCGGAAGGTGTATGCGGTGCCGTTGGCCAGACCGGTGACGATGCACGATGTCGTGGTCGACGTGCAGGTCTTTCCGTCGGGGTTCGATGTCACGGTGTACGTGAGCGAGAGACCACCCGAGTTGGCAGGCGCCGTCCACGAAACGAGCGCGGATGCGTCGGCCGCGGTTGCAGTCACTGCAGTGGGCGAATCAGGCTTCGTGAACCGGTCGAACATGCGCATGGCCCCGGTGAAGTTGGCGCTCGACGGAGCACCACCTGCGATCACCATCGCATCGCTTGACATCGCGACCGCACGACCAAGCTCGATTGCATTGCCGGCATCGGTTGCGTCGGTGTAGGCGTACGCGACGTCGTACCCGGTATCCGTGCGCTTCATCAGCTGCACCGCACCATCACCTGCGTTGTAACCGGGCGAACCGACAGCAAGGTATTCACCGTTCGACGAAAGCGCCAATGACGTTCCGGCCTGTGCCGACGGGTAGTCGTTGCTCAAGAGCGTCGCCGTGCGGCTCCAGCCGTTGTTCAACTTCTTGAACGTCACCACGGCACCGACCGACGCGGCGGTGGTTCCGTAGCCAGCCGCCCCGACCGCGATTGTCGTGCCGTCGCTCGAGAACGCCACCGAAGATCCCACGAGTGCGTTGGCGAGAATCGTCGTCTCGTCGGTCAAGTGGTACGAAAAACTCCAAGTGTTGCCCGAGCGACGAAAGAGTTCCGCACGACCCGAGTCTGCCTGAACTGCTTTTTTGGCCTCGCTGTACATGTCGTAATTCGGCATTCCAACGACGATGTCGGTGCCGTCTCCCGACACCGCAACGCTGCGACCGAACGATTCGTCGTTCTGCAGAATGCTCGCAGTCACAGGAGTTCGCAACGTCCACACACCGGCGACGTCTTCGTAGATCCACACACGTCCGGCCTTGGTGTAGGGAACATTGTTCTTCGACGTGCTTTGGTACGGCGCACCAACGGCAACAACTTTGCCGTTGTTTGAAATCGACACTGAAGTGCCGACGCCATCGTTTACGTTCGCAACGAAGCCGAGTGTCTTGCCCGTGTCCCAGACGCCGTCGGTGCGACGGAAGATGATCGCCGCACCCTTGCCATTCTGTTGTGGCGCGCCGACGACGAGCGTGTTGCCGTCACCCGACAACGAGACCGACGAACCGAAGTGGCCTTCCTCGTAAGCACTCGCGGCACCGAACTCGGAAGCCTTCGACCAAGCCACGTCGGCTGCGTCGCGTGTGTAGATCGTCACCACACCTGCCTCGGACTTGCCGCCGCTGGTGGCATACGGCGAGCCGACGGCCATGAGGGTTCCGTCGGCCGACATCGTGGTTGACTGACCCATGCGGTCCGATCCCTGGCCATTCGTACGCGTCAATGTGGCGCGTTGGTACAGGGGAGAACACGCGCTGAGGGCGAGTGCTCCCACGACGCCGACCGCCAGGGCGAGACGTCGACGAAAGGGACGGTGTGAGTGATTTGACATGCACTCCAACGTTAGTCCCGCAGAATGAGCAGCTCTCAGGACGTCCGGTCGATTGGTGGGTTGTGTGAATCGGTTCATGCACTAGAGAGCGCCGTGCCCTCCGCCTGCGGACACTTTTTGTGACCCTGCTAAGAAATTCATATGCCCGTTCCCATGCCCGTTGCGTTCATCGGCCACGGCAGCCCGATGAACACCTTGGAAAACAACGACTTCACCGCCGCGTGGGGCCAATTCGGCGCCCTCTTCGCCAACGCTGAGCACTCACGGGCGATGAACGACCTCGGCATCTACGCCACGCCACGAGCGGTGCTGTGCATCTCGGCCCACTGGGCTCCGACGGCTCCGACGTCGGTGCCAACGACCACCAGCTCGTACCTTCCCGGCGCGCCGGTTCCCGC
>DAINNS010000036.1:4789-9248 GCA_036735765.1 Ilumatobacteraceae bacterium
CGGTGCTGTGCATCTCGGCCCACTGGGCGCCGGTTCCCGCCGGTGCGACGTTGGTGCAAACGAGCGACCAACCGACGATGATCCACGACTACTCGGGATTCCCGCCGGAACTCTCGCGGTTCCGTTACCCCGTCGCCGGAGCGTCGGGCGTCGCTCTGCGCGTCGCCGACCTGCTGCGACCGATGTGTGCGCCCGCGCCGATCGGTCGCACCACCACGTGGGGCGTCGACCACGGCACATGGTCGGTGCTCGCCCACGTCTTCCCCGACGCGAACGTGCCCGTCACACAACTCTCGATCGACCTCACGCGTCCAGCGTCGTGGCACCTCGAAGCCGGACGCAAGTTGGCGGTGCTGCGCCAGGAAGGCGTGCTCATCCTCGGCAGCGGCAACATCGTGCACAACCTCGGCGCCATCGACTGGTCGGTCGACGCCCAAGCACACCCCGCGGCGATTCGGTTCCACGACTTCATCGTCGATGCCATCAACCGCGAAGACACGGCCGCCATCGAGTCGTGGCAGGAACACCCCGATGCCGCGTACGCCGCACCGACCCCCGAGCATTTCCTACCTCTTCTCTATGTCCTCGGCGCACGCGCCAAGGGCGAACGGGCAAAGGTCATCACCGATGGCTACGTCTATTCGTCTCTTTCCATGTACTCGGTGCGCTTCGGCTGACAAATTCTCGGTGCGCCCCTAGGGTGGGTGCATGGAAATCGAAATGGTCGTCGAGATCCCCCAGGGCTCGCGCAACAAGTACGAGATGGACCACGACACAGGAGCAATCTGGCTCGACCGCACGTTGTTCACCGCCACGCAATACCCGCTCGACTACGGGTTCTTTCCGCACACACTCGGCGAGGACGGAGATCCACTCGACGCGCTCATTCTCCTTCCGCAGCCCACCTTTCCGGGTTGCCACGTCTGGGCGCGTCCCATCGGCGTGTTCTGGATGAAGGACGAAAAAGGTCCCGACGCAAAAGTGTTGTGTGTACCCGCACGCGACGCGCGGTACGAAAAGTTCAACGATCTGGTCGACGCACCCGATTTCCTTCTCGCTGAAGTCGCCAACTTCTTCGAGGTCTACAAACTCATCGAACCGGGCAAGGATTCGCAGGTGGGTGGTTGGGCCGACAAGGCAGCGGCCGAGAAGGAGATCCAGGCGGCTCTCGCCCGTTACAAGAACTGACCCGAAAGGACGGTGCCCATGGCTCTCGTCTCGTTTCAAGACCGCGCTTCATTCGGCGAACAACTCGACGCACTCGTCGACGCCGGTCGCCTCACCCGCGCCGAGGCCGACGATCTGGAGATTGCACCGCGCATCTTCGTTCCGCTGCGCGAGGTGCTCGGCTACCTCGGCGGCCTCGTCATTCTCGTCGGCGTGGTGTGGACGACGACGGCCGCGTTGGAGGATGCCTCGCCCATGTCGATTGCCGCGCTGCTCTACGTCGCAGCCGCCCTCGTCTTGTCCACTGCGTTCTGGATGCAGTTGCACTTCGCTCGTGCAGACAACGCACTCGGTCGCCGTGGGGGTGAGGTGATGGAACTCCTCGGTTCTGCGTCTCTCGTCGCAGCCGTCGCCATCACCCTGAACGAACAGAACATCCGCGCCGAACACGTGGCGTTGTGGATCGCGGTTCCGGGTCTGGTGTGGTCGTTCGCCCGGCTCGAACGGTCGATGTTCGGGGCAACCATCACGTCGTGTGCTTCATGGATCGCGGTGGTTGCAGCCTCGGTGTCGTTGCTCGACGCTGGCGATTCATGGAGTGCGGTCGTCTTCACGCTCGGTGGCTTCGTGCTCTTCGCCTTCAGCCTCTCCGAGCCACCATTTTCGTTCGCACCACACTCGATCGGCGTCGTCATGATGCTCTTCGCGTCGAACGGCATCAACGGTGCCGATCGCAGCGCTTGGTTCACCTTGTTCCCGCTAACCGTCGCGGCACTGCTCTTCCTCTACGGCGCGGCGGGATCGCGCATCGAGGTGATGCTGGTGGCCGGCATCGCCACAACGGTCGACGTCGGCATCCTCGTCGGTCGCTCGATCGAGAGCGACGTCGTCAGTGGTCTCGTCGTCACCGCGGTGGGTGCGGCACTGCTTGCCGCAAGTATCTACACGGTCACTTCGACACGACGATCGTCACCGTCTTCGTCGTCTTCGGTGTCGATCCGAACTTCGCCGTCGTGACGCTGAGAACGCACGTCGCCGCACGCTTCGGTGCGGTGACACGCGTGTTCGTTTCGTTCAACGTGCAACCACCGCGCACCTTCCATGTCGCCTTACCCTTCGAGGCAGGGCGAACATAAGTCGTCGGTGACGCGACTCGACCGGCTTTGAGCATCACCACAGGCTTGATGCTCTGTGACGGAGCCGAAGCTGTCGCCTCGGCGCCCTTTGGAGCGACGGTGACCGTGTAGGCGACCGACGGGTCGAGACCTCGGATGATGCACGACCCTTGGTCGGAAGTACACGTACGTCCGCCCGGGGTCGCGGTTGCCGTGACGAATCGCTGTTGCGCGGCGGCTTGCGCCCACCACACCGTCAACGAGCGGTCCTCGACCGCCTTCACCGCGGTGAGAAGCGGCTTCGTGGCGGTCACGGTCAGACCGTTGTCGACGGGCAGCGCCGCGTCGCGCACATCGTCGGCACGATCATCGGCGGCTGCAGCAGCCTTCGACCTACGTTGCTTTTCCGCGGCATCGCGCTCTTGTTGCGGAGTCGTGCCCGCGTCACCCGGCACGGTGTCCTCGGGGGCAACGGTGAGTGGTGCTGCGTCGACGACGCCGGAAGCGGTGAGACGCAGCACGAGAACGTCGACGTTCCACCTGTCGTCATAGAGCGGCGCCGCAAGATACACCCGCTCTTGTGAATCGATCGCACTGACCATGCTCACACCCGCGCCGTACAGCGCGTTCGATGTTCCATCAAGGGTCACCACGCCTTGGGTTCCGAACGTCGTGTCGAGTTTGCCGGACGAAGTGAACTTCGCAATCGTCGCGTTCGCAGTGACGTACTCCTCACCCTCGTAGATATCCCGGTAGCCGACCACGTAGAGATTGCCGCGTGCGTCGATCATGTAGCTGACTGCATCAGTCAATGCCAACGGTGCGAGGTCGGCAACCGCCGTACCGGCGCCAACAGGTTGTCCGGCCGTGGTGAACGTCGTCCATGACACCGTCTGTGGCGTCTCAGAACAATTTTCCGGATCGTCGACTGTCAGGGGATCGTGGTCGATGACAACAAGCCCCACGACTCCGGGACCACTGTGCAGCACTTCTTTCCAACGGCACTCATCGTCGCGCCGAAGACCCGGAAATGATGCGTAACCCTTGTTGCCAAAGCCGACATCGACCGACCCGTTGTCGACGTTCACCTTGTAGAGCCGCACCTCGCTGCCCTCATCACTCCAGACGTCGGCCCGAAGTGCGAGCGAGGTCTCATCCAAGTCGGCCACGTCTCCCGTGTCGGCGGAGTACTCGGACACGCCGAGTGGCAACGACAGCGGAACCTCACGCGGTTCTTCACCAGCATCCGAGACGAACACCATGTTCGGGGCGAAATTGCGTCCGGTTGACCCCATCGTGGCGAAGCGACGTGTTCCCAACACCTTCGGGGCCGCGACCCAACGTACGTTGACGCTTATCGTCTCTCCGTTTTCTTCCACTTCTTCGTCGTCATAGACATCGAAGTAGCCGCGGAAAGCAGTCGGCTCGCTCGTCAACGCCGAACCATCGGGGGCGAACGAAACAATGGAGTACGGGGCACCATCAGAGAAGGCGCTGACCGTATTCGCAACCACGTGCACCCCTGTCGCATCGACCTTCATCGCCTCCACGCTCGTCCAAGAGCCTTCCTTGGGCGACATGTCGATGACTTCACGAGTCCCCGACGACCCGAGCACGTTGCACGCTTGACCATCGAAACAGATCACCGACCATGTCAGCCGCTCGTCGAGATCGTTGTACAACTCGACGGCGAAGCCCTTCCCCTCTGTCGAGAGATCAGCAACGAACTGGCCGACGCGCACCATCAAGTCGGTATTCGCAGGGAAGGGAACGGGAATCGGGCGCATAGTCACACCGTTCGTCGCAGAAGCCGATGTGAAGGTCACCGCTTCATTCCCGAACTCTTCCACATCGGCGTACCCCGTGCCGAAAGGGGCACCGCTGATGTGGGCCCTCAGCGAGCCGCCGGGGACGAGGACGACGTTGCGCGGGACCACCGACTCGAGTCCGGTGGCGAACGAGTTCACGTACGCCCCGTTCGCGGCGTCCAACGTGATCGGGCCACCCGTGCTCGGAGCGCGCGCGATGACTCCGGTCAACTCGATTTCGTCGTTGTCCCACGGATTGGCTTTGCGTTCCGGGGCAGGAATCCACGATGTCAGCACCGCACCAATCGCGCCAGCTGCCGAACTGAGTCCTGGATCAGCCAGGCGGATGTACCAGTTTTCATTCGTCCC
>DAINNS010000037.1:0-9248 GCA_036735765.1 Ilumatobacteraceae bacterium
GAACAGCGTCCGGCACAGGGCGGGCAGCCCCGAGCGGGTGCAGCCACCGGACCAACGGGTCGGCCGCCGGTGACGCGCGGTGCGCGTCCCGCTCCTTCGCGCGACCGACGCGGTCCGAACTACGGCCGCGACCTTCCCCAGGCCGTCACCGCGGGTCTCATCATCGCGGCTGCTTTCATCGCCGCGCTCATGTGGCGTCCGGCGGCCGTCATGTTGTTCATCGTCGCGGTCGTGGGTCTCGCCTCGGTCGAGTTCTTCAACAAGGTGACGGAAAAGGGGTACCGCCCCGCAACGTTCGCCGGCATCGCGGCCTGCATCGCGGGCCCACTTGCCGCTTACTGGATCGGTGACGGTTCGCTACCGCTCGTCTTCACGTTCGCCTTCGCGGCCGCGGCGGTGGGCTTCATCGGTGCACCTGGTGTGCAGAGTGGGCCGCTGCCGAACGTCGCCATCACCACACTCGCGTCGGTGTGGATCGGTCTCCTCGGTTCGTACGCCGCCCTGATCGTTCGGTACTCGACCGAGTCATACGGCGTACCCGGATTCAACGTCGGTACCGACACTCTCTTCATCGTCGCCGTCGGTGTAGTTGCCAACGACGTGTTCGCGCTCTTCGTCGGCTCGGCCGCGGGTCGCACGCCGTTGCGCGAATGGATCAGCCCTTCGAAGTCGGTCGAAGGTCTGATCGGCGGAACGGTCGGAACTTTCCTCGCGGTTGCGATCATCGGAACACAGAGCGGCACGTGGGACCGCACCAGCGAATGGATCCTTCTCGCTCTCATCATCTCGGTTCTCGCGCCGATCGGTGACCTTGTCGAGAGCATGTTCAAGCGCAACCTCGATGTGAAGGACTTCGGTACGTTCATCCCGGGCCATGGCGGGGTACTCGATCGCTTCGACGGGTTCCTCTTCGTTCTTCCCGGTGCGTACTACCTGATGCTCGTCATTCAGCCTTGGGTGCAGTAGCCCCGATTCGCGTCGCGGTGGCCGGTTCGTCCGGCTCCATCGGTACCCAGACACTCGACGTCGTGCGCGCCGAGCGTGGCGCCTACGAAGTGGTCGCTCTCGCCGTCGGCTCGTCGGTTGACGTGCTCATTCGACAGGCCGAAGAGTTCCGCCCGAAGGTCGTGGTCGTCGGCAGCGAGGCAGACCGAGCGCGCGTGCGCGATGCTCTGCCCTTTGCCGAGGTGTCGACCACCCTCACCGACGTCGTGGGTCTCGCCGATGTCGTCGTGAACGCGGTCGTTGGATTCGCCGGCCTTCCCGTCACCCTCGAAACGCTGCGTGCAGGCAAGCGGTTGGCGCTCGCAAACAAGGAAAGCCTCATCGCCGCCGGGCCGGTTGTTGCACCGTTGCGGCGAACCCCCGGCGCGGTGATCGTGCCCGTCGACAGCGAGCATTGTGCGATTCACCAGTGCCTCCGTTCATCGGGTGACACCGACAGGGAAGTGCGCCGTATCGTTCTCACCGCGAGCGGTGGTCCGTTCCGCGGACGCACGCGCGCAGATCTCGCATCGGTCACGGTTGCCGATGCACTCGCACACCCCACGTGGGCCATGGGCCCGAAGATCACCGTCGATTCGTCGACGCTCATGAACAAGGGCCTCGAGGTGATCGAGGCGCACGAACTTTTCGGTGTCGGTTACGACTCCATCGACGTGGTCGTGCATCCGCAATCGGTGGTGCATTCGATGGTCGAATTCACCGACGGTTCGACGATCGCCCAGTTGTCGATGCCCGACATGCGTCTGCCCATCGGTTACGCCCTCGGATATCCGTCACGTATCGGCACGCCATTCGGCGCCATCGATTGGGCGGCGACGGGCCGGCTCGATTTCATGCCGCCCGACACGGGCACCTTCCGCTGCCTTGCGCTTGCCTACGCGGCCGGACGTGCCGGCGGAACCGCACCGGCATTCATGTCCGCGTGCAACGAAATCGTGGTCGAGGCTTTTCTTGCCGGCGATGTGCCGTGGTTGCAGATTGCTGACACAATCGAGGCAGTCATGGACTCGTATTCGCCGACAACCCCCCGTGACGTCGACGACATCCTCGAAGCCGACCGTGCCGGTCGTGCGGCTGCGCGTCGTCGCCTCGGGCGCCCCGAAGCGGGGTAGCGCCGTGGCCGGCCTCTACCAGCGTCTCCGCCAGGAATTGATCGTCGGTGGAGGCGAGACCCCCGAGAACCCCGATCCGTCGACGAAATCGACCGCCGTCATCTCGGGTCTCGTCATACTCGGTCTTCTCGTCTGGCTAGGCGTCGAGAACCCCTGGACCTTGCTCTTCGTCGTCGGCCTTCTCGTTTCGGTGTTCCTCCACGAGATCGGCCACTTCGCCACCGCGCGCTGGACCGGAATGAAGGTGACGCAGTTCTACATGGGCTTTGGCCCGCGCCTGTGGAGCCGCTCGCGTGGTGAACTCGAATACGGGTTCCGTGCGCTGCCTCTCGGGGCGTTCGTCCGCATCATCGGAATGAACGCGCTCGACGAAGTGGAACCCGGTGACGAAGATCGCGCGTACCGTAACAAGAGCTATCCGCGACAGTTTCTCGTCATCACGGCCGGGTCGTTGATGCACTTCATTCTCGCGCTCGCCATCTTCACGGGCGTTTACTCGTCTGCGGGTCGATGGGCCGAGACCGGTCGGGTCGAGGTGGCGTTCACTTCCGCGCCCGGGTCGCCCGCCGAGGAACTTGGTCTTGGAGTCGGCGACGTGATCACCGCGATCGGCGGAACCTCTGTCACCACCCGTGAGGAACTCGTCGAGGCGATCGTCGCACGTTCACCCGGCGACATGGTCGACGTGACGTTCGAACGCAATGGCGCGGTGACCACCGAGAGCGTGGTTCTCGCCGCGAATCCTGGCGCGCCGGAGGTTGCATACCTCGGTATCGCCTCGTGGTCGAAGGACTACGTGCGCGAGTCTCTGCCGTCGTCGCTCGCCTGGGCGGTGCGCGACTCGGTTTCGAGCGTCGGGAACTCGGTCAAGGGTGTGATCACCGCGCTCAACCCGATGAATTCGATTCGTGCGCTGCAGAACCCGAACGAGAACCTCGAAACGCGACCGACCACAGTCGTCGGTGCGAGCCAGATCGGCGGGCAACTGGGCGAGAGCGAAGGCCTGAAGGGCGTGTTGCTGCTGTTGGCGAGCGTGAACGTCTTCGTCGGAGTCTTCAACCTGTTTCCGCTGCTTCCCTTCGACGGTGGCCATGCGGCGATCGCGACCTACGAACGCGTGCGCTCGCGGAACGGCACGCGTTACCGCGCCGACGTCAACAAGATGATCCCCGTCACAACCGTCGTTCTCGGTCTGCTCGCGTTCCTTCTCTTCGCGGGTCTGTATCTCGACATCACCAACCCCCTCTGACTCGGGCCATACTGGGCCCATGATCGAACGACGTCGTACGCGTCAGATCCACGTGGGCAAGGTTGCCGTTGGTGGCGATGCGCCGGTGTCGGTGCAGTCGATGACCACCACGAAGACGGCCGATGTCGAGGGCACCCTGCAGCAGATCTATGCGCTCGCCGCCGCGGGCTGCGACATCGTGCGTTGCACGTGCAATGAGATCGAGGCGGCCGAGGGGCTGGCTCAGATCGTGCCGCGTTCGCCGATTCCGGTCATCGCCGACATCCACCACCAGTACAAGATGGCGCTGGCCGCACTCGAAGCGGGTGTGCAGGGTCTGCGTCTCAACCCGGGCAACATTCGCAAGCCCGAACACATCAAGGCGGTGGCGGCCGCGGCGAAAGAACGCAACGTCCCCATCCGGATCGGTGTGAACGGCGGGTCCCTCGACCCGGCTCTGTATGAAAAGCACGGCGGTCTCACCGCCGATGCGATGGTCGAGTCGGCGATGCAGGAACTCGCTTACTTCGACGAGGTCGGCTTCGACCTCGTCAAGATCTCGGTGAAGGCGTCGAACGTGCCGATCATGGTCGAGGCGTACCGCAAGCTGAGCGCGGCAACCGACCACCCGCTGCACATCGGTCTCACCGAGGCGGGGCCTTTGCCGGGCGGCCTCGTCAAGGCGACCGCAGGCATCGCCACGCTTTTGCTCGAGGGGATCGGCGACACCATTCGCTACAGCCTCACCGCGGATCCGGTGGAAGAGGCCAAGGCCGGGCGGCAGCTTCTCGAGTCGCTCGGGCTGCGTGAGCGCAAGAACGTCGACCTCATCGCGTGTCCGAGCTGCGGTCGCGCCGAGATCGACGTCATCGATGTCGCGAACCGTGCGCAAGACGCATTCGCCGACCGTGAGATTCCCTTGCAGATCGCGGTGATGGGTTGCGTCGTGAACGGTCCCGGCGAAGCGCGCGAAGCAGATCTCGGAATCGCTGCGGGCAACAAACGCGGACACTTGTTCGTGAAGGGTCGCAACGTGGCCGTGGTGCCCGAGAACGAGATGGTCGAGGCACTCGTCGAGTGGGCCACGTTCATCAACGAAAACGGCACCGACGCGGCGATCGCCCGCGCCGACACTGCCCGCGCCGAGCGCGAGGCCAATAAAGACCGCTCGGCGCTTCTCGAGGAAAAGGGCGACGACGCGAACCACTCGACGGAGAAGATCGTCGAGATCCGTCGCACGGCGGGCTGAAGTTCGTGGCCGGTACGGCGAATCATCCGCTCTTCGAGTTCGACGCGTCCCCCCACGCCGTCATCAACCCGTCGATCCATCGTGCAATCCCTGGGTTTCCGGAACGCGCGGTGAACACGTGGTTCGGTGACGTCTTTCGGGCCCGGTTCGCCGGACGATCACCGATCTATTCGATCCCCTTCGAACACGGCGCCCACGATGTGCACGTCGTCCAGTGTCGCGGTGTCGACGTGGCGGTGTTCAACACACCTGTCGGTGCACCGGCGGCCGTTGCGATTCTCGAAAGTGTCATCGCCCTTGGCGCGCGCAAGTTCATCGGCTGCGGTGGAGCCGGCATCGTGCGCGAAGGTTTCGACGTCGGTCACGTCATCGTTCCCACTGGTGCGGTGCGCGACGAAGGGACGAGTCACCACTATGCGCATGTCGACGACGCGGTCGTTCCGCATCCCGACGCGCTTGTTGCAATCGACACCGAACTCACCGAAGCGGGCGTGCCCCACGATCGCGGCCTCACATGGACGACCGATGCTTTCTTTCGGGAAACTCCGGCCAAGGTCGCCCGACGTCGCGAACAGGGTTGCATCTGCGTCGAGATGGAGGCGTCGGCGATGTTCGCCGCCGCTTCGTTCCGCGGCGTCACCTACGGCCAGTTGTTGTATGCGGGCGATGACGTGAGTGCGACCGAGTGGGACCATCGCCACTGGGACAGTCAGACGACGGCACGCGAGCGCCTGCTGGATCTTGCGATCAGCGCGGCGTGCCGGCTGTAGCGGCGTAGGCCGTTCCGGCATCGACCACGAGCGTCTCACCCGCGCGCAACACGTGTGCGGCGCCGGTCGTCGTGACGACGATCGTCGTTTCCGTGGCGCGGATCGTCGACCCCGCGGGGTGCGCAGCGAGGCGATACGAACCCGTCGACGGATAGACCCCCGATTCGGGCCTTCGTACGGGGTTCGGTGACGCTTCGAACGTGGTGATGCTCAGGAGTTCGTCGCGGTCGCAGTGTTTCGTCGTGAAACCCGCGCGCACGACGTTGTCGCTTCCGTTCATCACCTCGACCGCGCAACCCGAAAGATAGGCGTGAAGGACTCCGGCCTCGAGGGCCAGGCATTCACCGGGGGAGAGCTCGACCCAGTGCATCAACAGCGCGACGAGTACTGCGGGGTCGTGTGGATGCGCCTCACGGAGCGCCGCCGCCCATGGCGGCAGGTTGTCGGGCACCGACAGTGAAGATCCTGAAAGTGCTTCGCGCACGAAACCCTCGACCCCGAGTTGCTCGAGCGCATCGGCGAGTTGCTGCCACCCGAGTGCGCGGAACCAGCCTGCTGTCGCCGACGGATCGTGGAACCCGCACAGTGCACTGAACGGTGTCAGCGCGACGAGTAGTTCGGGTTTGTCGGAATCGTCTCGGTAGTTGCGCGACGGATCGTCGGGGGCAAGGCCCGCCGCGTTTTCCCGGGCGTAACCCGCGCGCGCCTGGGCGAGCGACGGATGAACCTGCAGGGACAACGGCTTGGCGGCGGCGATGAATTTCACCATGAAAGGAAGAGGGCCGGTGATCACAGACAACGCAGTGCCGTCTTCGGTGGCGGCTTCCCCCGACGGGTGCGTACCGAACCACGCTTCGGCGACGGGTTCACCGGTCGAGGCAAGGCCGAGGAGTCCGGGGATGAACGACGTGTCGCCCCAGTCGTAGTGCTTCAACGCGGGGCGAATGCGTGTCACCGGTTCGTACCCCTGCATGCCGCGACGATGTGAGCGACCGCGGCGTCGGCGGTGACGTCGGTACGTTCACCCGACTTGCGGTCGCGAACCTCGACCTTGCCCTCGGCGAGACCCTTGCCCACGATGACGATCGTCGGCATGCCGAGAAGTTCGGCGTCCTTGAACTTCACGCCCGGTGAAACTCCGACGCGGTCGTCGAACAACACCTTCAATCCCTGCGCCTCGAGCGATGTCGCGAGTCCTTCACTGAACGAAGTGATGTCGTCGTTGCCCTTGCCGGTGGAGACGAGGTGCACGTCGGCCGGTGCGATTTCACGCGGCCAGCACAGACCGAGGTCGTCGTGTGAGGTTTCGGCAACCACCGCGACAGCGCGCGACACGCCGATGCCGTATGAGCCCATCGTGACGACCTGCTGTTTTCCGTTCTGGTCGAGCACCTTCAAGTCGAGTGCCGCCGCGTACTTGCGGCCGAGTTGGAACACGTGGCCGATTTCGATGCCGCGGTCGATGCGCATGGCGGCACCACACTCGGGGCATGCGTCACCGGCGCGCACCTCGGCGGCTTCGATGGTGCCGTCGGCGGTGAAGTCACGACCGCAGACCAGGTTCACCACGTGCTTCCCGGGAGCATTGGCACCTGTCACCCAGACCGAGCCCTCGTTCACCCGCGTGTCGAGCAGGTACCGAACTCCACCCGGCTTGTCGATGCCCAGCACGTCGGGGCCGATGTAGCCCTTCACCAGCGCCGGGTGTGCCGCAAAGTCGGCTTCGCCGAAAGGTTCGACCTCACCCGGGGAGAGTTGCGCCTCGAGGCGCTTCATGTCGACCTCGCGGTCGCCCGGTACGCCGACGGCGAGCGGCGTGCGGGTGCCGTCGGGGTTCTTCACCATCACGACGACGTTCTTCAGCGTGTCGGCGCCCGACCATTCGCCACCGTGAGGCGACGAGACGCCCAGCGTCTTGAGGCATTCGACGAGGGTCTCGATTGTCGGTGTGTTCGGAGTGTCGACCACCTGCGCAGCCGGAACGTTCGTGTGAGGCGCGGCCGGAACGCGCACCTGCACGGCCTCGGTGTTGGCCGCGTAGTCGCACGCACCACAGCGAACGAACGTGTCTTCGCCCACCTCGCACTCGGCGAGGAACTCTTCGGACTTCGAGCCGCCCATGGCACCCGACATCGCCGACACCACCACGTAGGGAATACCGAGGCGATCGAAGATGCGGATGTACGCGTCGCGGTGCGCGGCATAACTCGTGGCGAGTCCGTCATCGTCGAGGTCGAAGCTGTACGAGTCCTTCATCGTGAACTCGCGTCCGCGCAACAGGCCGGCGCGCGGTCGCGCTTCGTCGCGGTACTTCGTCTGGATCTGGTAGAGCGAAACCGGCAGGTCTTTGTAGCTGCTGTAGAGGTCGCGCACGAGCAGCGTGAACATCTCTTCGTGGGTCGGGCCGAGGAGGAAATCGGCGCCACGCCGGTCCTTCAGGCGGAACAACGTGTCGCCGTAGTCGTCCCAGCGGTTCGTTGCCTCGTAGGGCTCGCGGGGGAGGAGTGCGGGGAAGTGCACTTCTTGAGCGCCGATCGCGTTCATCTCGTCGCGCACCACGCGCTCGATGTTGCGGTGCACCTCCCATCCGAGGGGAAGCCAGGTGTAGCCACCGGGGGCCGCGCGGCGGATGTAGCCCGCCCTGACGAGGAGTTTGTGGCTCGGAACTTCGGCGTCGGCCGGGTCGTCGCGGAGGGTGCGAAGGAACAACTGGGACAGACGCAACATAAGCGGCAAGGGTAACGGGCAGGGTTTACGGCCACGGTGAACAGGTATGGGTTTGGGGCCCCGAGCAAAGGTCTCGGGCTCGCGGTACAATCGGAGCCGACCTTTCGATCTCATAGCGAACCGCTTGACGACAAGGCGTGGGCTCACCCCCACGCCTTTTTTGTTCGGGCGGCTCACCTGTGGGGCCCGAACGGTCGAAAAAGGCAAGAAGATCAGGCAAGTGCGAGCGGAAAATGCAGACAAAGGAGGTGGAGCCGATGACCGAGAACAACGCCAGCGATTTTGGCTCCGCCGTAGCCAACAATTTCGGCTCCGCCGTGGCCAACAAAGTCGCGGCACTCGTCGCCCCGATGGCCGAAGCACTCGGCCTGCAGATCTACGACATCGACTACAGCGGTGGCACCCTGAAAGTCGTTCTCGACACGCCCCCCGGCCAGCCTGCCGGTGTCAACCTCGACGATCTCTCGCTCGTCACGCGCCAACTCGGCCGTGAACTCGATCATTCCGACCCTGTGCCCGGCCGCTACACCCTCGAAGTCACGAGCCCCGGTCTCGAGCGCACTTTGCGCCGACCCGAGCACTTTGCCCGCGAAGTCGGCAAAACCGTGAACGTGCGTCTGCATGCCCCGGTCAACGGTTCGCGCCGCTTGCAAGGCCAACTCGTCGCGGCGACTGCGTCGGTCGTCACCGTGCGCGATGCCGACACTTTGGTCGACACCGAGGTCGCGATCGCCGACATTGAACGCGCTCGCACCGTCTTCGAATGGGGGCCTGCCGAAAAGCCCGGCAAGTCACCCAAGGGCACGTCTGCAAAGAAGTCGGCGAAGAAGTCCGCAAACAAGAAATCGGAAACGAAAGAACCCTCACAAACGGAGGCAAACGCATCATGAGCAATCTCGACATGGCCGAAGCCGTTCGCATGCTGGCGAACGAGAAGGGAATCTCCGTCGACACGCTCCTCCAGGTCCTCGTCGAGGCCCTGGCAACGGCGTACAAGAAGCGCCCCGGCGCAGCCGACGAAGTGATCGTCGAGATCAACCCCGACAACCTCGACATGCGCTTCACCGCCTACGACCTCGATGACGACGGCAACTGGGTCAACGAGCGCGATGACACGCCGAAGAAGGACGAACTCGGTCGCATCGCCGCGGTCACGT
>DAINNS010000038.1:0-9233 GCA_036735765.1 Ilumatobacteraceae bacterium
CACCGGTGCCTTGCCACCGAGTTCGAGGTGCACACGCTTCAGACTTGCCGCAGCCGCCTGCGCGACTTCCATGCCGGCACGGACGCTGCCCGTCACCGACACGAGGCTCGGTGTCGCGTGGGAAACCATCGCGCGGCCCGTGTCGCGGTCGCCGCAGATCACGTTGAACACGCCGGGCGGCAGGAACTCGGCCGCGATCTCGGCGAGAATCGTCGTGGTCGCAGGGGTCGTGTCGGATGGCTTCAACACGATGCTGTTCCCCGCGGCGATCGCCGGCGCGAACTTCCACACCGCCATCATCATCGGGTAGTTCCAGGGCGCAACCTGCGCACAGACACCAACGGGCTCACGTCGGATCATCGACGTCATGTTGCGCATGTACTCGCCGGTGCTCTTGCCCTCGAGGTGGCGTGCCGCCCCGGCGAAGAACCGAATCTGGTCGACCATCGGCGGTATTTCTTCGCTCGTCGTCAAGCTGACGGGCTTGCCGGTGTTCTCAACCTCTGCCGCGATGAGGTCCGCGGCGCGGGCCTCGATCGCATCGGCGATGCGAAAGAGTGCGAGCGAGCGCTCGGACGGCGTCGAGTCACGCCACGTTTCGAACCCCGCCTCGGCCGCGGCCATGGCGGCGTCGACATCGGCCTCGCGCGAGAGCGCGGCTTTTGCGTACACCTTGCCCGTCGCGGGGTTGATGACATCTGTCGTCTCGCCGTTCTTTGCATCGACAAACTGACCGTTGATGAAGTTCTTGAAGGCCTGCATGGCGTCATCCTGCCACAGCAATCGGTGTGTATAAATAGGTCATGACACAGGCGATCAAGACGGTCGGAGTTCCCCGCGAGATCAAAGAGTCCGAGGGCCGCGTGGCCCTCACTCCCGACGGCGTGCGCGAGCTCGAACGCCTCGGCATCAACGTGTACGTCGAAACGAACGCCGGGGCCGGCGCATCGATCACCGACGCCGACTACGTCGCCGCGGGCGCCGACATCGTTTCCACGGCCGCCGATGCGTGGGCTTGCGACATGGTCGTGAAGGTGAAGGAACCGAAGCCCGAAGAGTTCGGGTTCATGCGACGAGACCTCGTTCTCTTCACATACCTACACCTCGCCGCGTATCCGGAAGTCGCCAAGGCACTTGTCGCGTCCGGCACGACGGCCTTCGCTTACGAAACCGTCCAGACGAAGGATCGACAGTTGCCGCTACTCGCACCGATGAGCGAGGTTGCCGGGCGACTCGCGCCGCAGATGGGAGCACACTTCCTCGAGCGCACGCACGGCGGCCGCGGCGTTCTCATGGGAGGTGCGCCGGGCGTGCGCCCCGCCCGCGTCGTCGTTCTTGGCGCCGGGAACGTCGGATGGAACGCGGCGTGGATCGCCGCCGGCATGGAGGCCGAGGTGATCCTTCTCGACAAGAACATCGACCGATTGCGCTACGTCGACCAGATCCACAAGGGTCGCATCATGACGCTGGCGTCGAACCGCGGCGCAATCGAACGGTCCGTCGCCGAAGCCGACCTCGTCATCGGCGCCGTCCTCGTTGCGGGTGGCCGCGCCCCCGTCGTCGTGTCCGAATCAATGGTGACGACGATGAAGCCCGGGGCCGTCATCGTCGACGTCGCGGTCGACCAAGGTGGATGCATCGAAACGACGAGGGAGACCACACACTCGAAACCGACGTACGTTGTGCACGACGTCGTGCATTACGCCGTCGGCAACATGCCGGGCGCGGTTCCGCACACCAGCACCTACGCCCTCACCAACGCGACACTCCCCTACGTCATCACGGTCGCACAAAAGGGTCCGCGCGATGCCGTGACGACCGATGAAGCAATCGCGCACGGCCTCAATGTCGCGAATGGCGTCGTCACGAACCAACCCGTGGCCGAAGCACTGGGCCTCGCCTACGTGGCGCCCGCCGAAGCGGTGCGGTGACGCGTGGTCACACCCGTCAGCGAACTCGATCTGCCGTTCCTCGGGTTCGGTGACGATCGCAACGAACGTCTTGCTGCCACGTTGACAGCCGCCGAAGAATCGTGGCTGGCGCGCGGCGAAGTCGGCTATTCGATTCTGCGTTACGACGATGTGGTCGCCATTTTGCGCGACAAGCGCTGGCACAGTGCGGTGCCTTTGGTCATCGAGATGTCGGCCGAGGCCACGCCCGAGTTCAAGATGCGCCGTCGGGAATCGATCCTGTCCGCCGAGGGCGACACGCACGTGAGATTGCGTCGATTGGTGGCGCCCGCGTTCTCTCCCCGTCGCGCCGACACTTTGCGTCCCTCGATGCGCGAAGTGGTCAACGGTCTGGTCGACCGCGTGGTTTCGTCGGGCACCTGCGACATCGCAACCGACGTGTGCGAGCCGTACCCGATTCCGATCATCTGCGAACTCCTCGGTGCCCCCAAATCCGACTGGGAACTGTTCAGCCGTTGGGCAACCGACGTGTTGCGCATCTTCGACAACAACTTCAAGGTCGACATGCCCGCGATCATGGCGGCGCAGGACGAACTCGACGCTTACACGCGAGGACTCATCGCCGATCGCCGCAGCAAGCCTCGCGACGACCTGCTCACCGATCTCATCGCTGCCGAAGAGTCCGGCGACAAGTTGACGACCGAGGAGTTGGTGATGATGGTCGAGGCGGTCATCGTCGGCGGTACCGACACCACCCGCAACCAACTCGGCCTCGCCGTCGACATGCTCGTCGACCACCCGGACAAGTGGGGCCTGTTGGCGGACACTCCTGACACCGCTCCCCGATTCGTGGAAGAGACAATGCGCATGAACGGTGCCGTTCGCGCCACGGGCCGCGTCGCGTCGTGCGACATCGAATACCGCGACGTCCTGTTCCCTGCGGGCACCATCGTCTTTCCCGGCCTCGCCGCCGCGAACCGCGATGCCGCCGTGTTCTCCGACCCGAATCAATTCGACCCGACGAACCGGGCACCGGGCCAACCCCAACTCACTTTTGGTTCGGGCATCCACTACTGCCTCGGCGCCGCACTTGCCCGCGCGGAACTGCAAGAAGCGCTTCCCATCCTGGCCCGACGCATGCCGAGAATCCGGCGCACCGCGCCGCCTCGCTACAAGATTGCAACCGCGGGCATCTTCGGGCCAACCTCGCTGCCGGTGGGGTTCGATCCGACCTGATGCACGGGACTGACCTATCGTCTCGGACATGTCCCCCAAGAAGAACCTGAAGCTCGGCTACAACACCGGTTACTGGGGCAGCGGCCCGCCGGCCGGTGCACTCGAAGGCATCAAAGAAGCCGACCGATTGGGTTTCGATTCCGTCTGGACCGCCGAGGCGTACGGCAGCGATGCGCTCACGCCTCTCGCGTGGTGGGGCGCTCACACCGAACGCGTCCGTCTCGGCACGGGCATCGTCCAGATGAGCGCGCGCACGCCCGCTGCCACCGCAATGGCCGCGATGACGATCGACCATCTCAGCAACGGCCGGTTCATTCTCGGCCTCGGTGCCTCGGGCCCCCAGGTCGTCGAAGGCTGGTACGGCCAGCCGTACCCGAAGCCCCTCGCGCGCACGCGCGAATACGTCGGCATTGTCCGCGACATCATCCGCCGAGAGTCGCCGATCAACCACCACGGTGAGTTCTACGACATGCCGTTTCCCGGTGGCGCGGGACTGGGCAAGCCGCTGAAGAGCACGATCCATCCACTGCGCAAGGAGATCCCGATCTTCCTCGGCGCCGAGGGACCAAAGAACGTCGCGCTTGCGGCAGAGATTTGCGATGGTTGGTTGCCGCTGTTTTTCTCACCGAAGGAAGACCCCTTCTATCGCAAGTGTCTCGGTGAAGGTTTCGCCAAGAGCGGCGAGGCTGGCAAAGCCGACAGGTTCGAGGTCGCATCCGGCCTCTTCATCATCCCCGGAGACGATGCGGAGAAGTGCGCCGACTTCGTGCGCCCGTTCCTCGCGTTGTACGCCGGTGGTATGGGTGCGCGCGGCGCGAACTTCCACTTCGAGGTCTTTGCCCGCATGGGCTATGAAGACGTGGCGCTGAAGGTTCAGGACCTCTACCTCGCTGGCAAGAAGGCCGAGGCCGCCGCGGCAATTCCGCTTGCGATGGTCGAGGACGTGGCCTTGGTCGGTCCGGTGGCGAAGATCAAGGACGAGCTCGCCAAGTGGCGCGAGACCTGCATCACCACCTTCCTGCTCAGCGGCCCGCCCCAGACGCTGTCGATGTACGCAGAGATCCTCGCCGACTGATGCGCGAGATCAAGCGCGGCACGGTGCGTGCCGCGCTTCAGTCACGTGCGTTCCGGCTCATGTTCGCCGGTTCGTTCATGTCGAACGTCGGAACATGGATGCAGAACGTCGTTCTGCCGGCCTACATCTACAACCGCACCGGTCGCGCCTCACTGGTGGGTCTCTTCATCTTCGCGCAGCTCGGGCCACTTCTCGTCCTCTCGATCCCGGCGGGCGTCATCGCCGACCGATTCGAACGGCGCAAGTGGTTGATCGTCACGCAGACGATCCAAATGTCGTTCTCGTTCATGCTGTTCCCGCTCACCGCCAACGACTCTCTCATCGCGTGGATCTTTCTCGCGCAGTTGGGGGTCGGCATCGGCAACGCGCTGAACGCACCGGCCTGGTCGGCGTCGCTGCCGAGCCTCGTGCCACCCGAGGACCTCGCGGGCGCGATCTCGCTGAACTCCACCATCATCAACGGCTCGCGGGTGATCGGCCCGATCATCGTCGCCCTGCTCGCGAACTGGGGAGTCAGTACGTCACAGGTTTTCTTGATCAACTCGCTCACCTACTTGTTCGTCATCTTTGCCCTTCTGCGCGTCGTGATTCCCAAAGTCACGGCCGCCGGTTCCGACGAGGGCTGGCGCCAGTTGACAACGGGCATCCGCATCGCGCGGGAAAGACGCGTCATCGGCCGCCTCATTGTCACACTCGCCACGTTCTCGTTTCTTTCGTTGCCGTACGTCGGCCTCTTCCCAGCAGTCGCGCGACTCAACTTCGGGATCGACGAAACGGGCTCGACTTACCGCTGGCTGTACGCAACGTGGGGACTCGGCGCGGCCCTCGGCGGCCTCGCCATCGGCACCGTTCTCGTGTCGGTCGACAAACGCACGATCATCCGCAGTGGATTCGCCTCGTTCGCGGTGTTTCTTGCGCTCTTCGGAGTGGCGAACACCCAGGTCCTTGCCTTCGTCGTGGCGTTTCCCCTCGGCATCGCATACTTCGGCACAACGACCGCGATGATGACCGTGCTCCAGTCACGTCTTGCCCCCAACGAACGTGGCCGCGTGATGTCCCTGTGGTTCATGGCCTTCGGCGGAACCGTGCCGATCGGCAACCTCGTCTTCGGCCCTGTCATCGACGCGGTCGGCGCGCGTTGGGTTCTCGTTGGCGGTGCGGTCTGGGCACTGTTCCTCGGGTGGTGGTGCGACGTGAAGAGCCTCGAGGGCTCAGCTGAGGACAAGTCGCACTACGTGGTCGAGCCCGACGACGCGTGACCCGCGTTGGTCAGCGGTTGCGCCAACGCATGATGTCGTCGAGCGTCAACGTCGAACCGCAAGCTGCAGCAGCAGAAACGACAGCGGGTGTCGCAAGCGGCGCCGTGTCGAAGTAATCGGCTGCGTAAACCGTTGCCCCACCGCGATAACGACGGACGCTCGTACCGCGAACCATCTCGACACGTTCACCGCTGGGTGTGATCGCCTTCTGCATCCACTCCTGCACGAATACTTCGCCGTCGTCGAAAACCGGACCGAGCGGTTCGAAGACGATGTCGCCACACTTTGGCATGACGTCGAGAAGCCACGCCGTGATTTCGTCGCGACCACGAAAGGTGCCGAAGATCGGATCGTGGTATTCCGAGTCCGTCGGATGGAAGTTTCGACACTCAGCCTCGAAGTCGACGTCGCGCACTCGACTCTCCGGTACTGCCGTGTCAACCTTCCAGGAAACCTCGGGTATCGGAGGAAGACCGGCATTTGGATCGGCGCGAAACGGTCCGGTGTCGTACACATCGCAAGACCAATTGATCCAGCCGTCGCGGTACCGACGCACCGAAACGCCCCTCCCCACGTCGATTGGCTCGCCTTCACCGCCAATTGCTGCGGGATCGATCACCATCTTCCACTCATCCACACTTGCGGCTCCCGGGCCGTCGACGAACAGGTGTGCCTCGTGGGTGGGCACGAACTCGAGGAAAGGCACCGATGCCATCGTCGGCACCAGCCAACCACGGATGTCGAGCTGGCCGCGGTAGGCGCCGTAGATCGAATCGAAATAAATCGAGTCGCGAGGATGCATGAGGTCTGCCATCAACTGGACGCCGAATGTTCGCCCGGCTGCGGCGATGTCGTGATGGCCAAGAGCACCGAGCATCTCTTCGGCGCTCAGATCGCTCGAGGTTTCGATGATTCGATCGACGGTCGAAGCGGGGTCTCCGGAAAAACCCGACAGGAACTCACGAACAAAATTCTCGACGGCGGGAGAAGTCATGCGTCGATGTTAGGCACTACGAAAAGCTGCACTAGCCGGTCGAGACCGACCACGCGTGATGCCTTGAACAGCACCGCGGACTCGGCGGGAAGTGCGCGCACCATGGCTACGACATCGTCATGGTTGTCGATGCGCTTCGCCCCGTAAAGGTCGGTCCCCACCGCGACGACGTCGATGCCGAGACGCGCCGCATGTTGGGCGACGGCACGGTGCATCGCAGGGGAATCGGCGATCTCGGCCATGGTGCCGAGCACGGCGACCCGTCGTCCGGCGGGCATCGACGCCATCGTGTCGAGGGCCGCCATCACCGAGGTCGGGCTTGCGTTGTAGGAATCGTCGATGATCGTCAGTCCGCCGGCGCGATGGATTGCCATCCGCATGGGTGACAACTCCGCACGACCGAGCGCTGCTGAAACCCGGTCGAGTTCGCAGCCCGTCACCGCGGCCACCAACAACGCAGCCGCCGCATTCGACACCATGTGCAACCCGGGGGTCGGCAACACGCATTCGCCGCCGCCCCACCGCGAGACGAACCGGAACGCGACACCGGCAACACCGCGTTGCTCGACATTCGCGAACCGCATGTCGGCATCGTCACCCGAGCCGTAGGTGTAGGTGCGCGCATCGGTGAGGGCGCGCATCGCCGTCACCCGAGGGTCATCGCCGTTCAGAACCGCAATACCCGACGACGGAAGCGATTCGATGAGCTCTCCCTTCGCGCGCGCGACGCCCTCGATACCGCCGACACGTTCGCCGTGCGATTCTCCGACGCGGGTGACCACACCGACGTCAGGCCGCGCGAGTGTTGCGAGCCGGGCAATTTCGCCGAATCCACGCATACCCATCTCGAGCACGAGTGCGTCGGCGTCATCGGGTGCATTCAGCAACGTCACCGGCATTCCCTGGTCGTTGTTCAGCGATTTCTCGCTGGCACCGACGCTGAACCGTGTCCTCAACGCGGACGCGATGTAGTCCTTCGTTGTCGTCTTGCCAACCGAGCCGGTGATACCCACCACCCGTCCGTCGACATGAGCCGCAAGGACATCGCGTGCCCAACGTCCGAGGTGCGTGAGTCCAGCGGCGGTGTCGGACACGACGATCTGGGGAACCGGACAACCGGGAATCTCCCGTGACACCAGCACGGCCGAACAACCGGCACGAACGGCATCGGCGACGAAGTCGTGACCATCACGCGCAGCGACCACCGCCACGAAGAGATTTCCCGGAACGAGCGAGCGAGAGTCGTACGAGACTCCGTTGCAGTTCGTCGACGCATCGCCGACGACCCGCGCGTTCGTTGCGCGCGCCGCTTCGACGACGGGAATCCGCATACCGTGACGCTACCGCCGGCGGCTAGTACCGTCGGGTCCATGAGCGGCGCGAAGGTGAACCTCGTCGTCTTGTTCGGTGGCGAATCGGCCGAACACGACGTGAGTTGTGTGACTGCCGCGCACGTCATTGCAGCAGCCAATCCGGCGAGATACTCCATCACCGCGATCGGAATCGACCGCGACGGGACATGGCATCGTGCCGATGCATCGCCTGCGGCAACGGCAACCGGTCGGCTGGCACCGTCCGGACCGCACATCGCTCTCGGCGACATCGAACGCCACAACACCGTCGTCATGCCATTGCTACACGGGCCACTCGGCGAGGACGGCACAGTGCAGGGCATGCTCGAAGTTGCCGACTTCCCCTACGTCGGAGCGGGCGTACTTTCGAGTGCGCTCTGCATGGACAAGGCGATGGCGAAACAAATCGTCGCGGCCGCAGGCCTGCCCCAGCCACACTTCCGCGTCGTCCACGAGCCGCACTTCGACCCTTCCGAGGTCGACGAGATCATCGCATCGGTCGGCTTACCAATGTTCGTGAAACCGGCAAACATGGGTTCCTCGGTCGGCGTGCGCAAGGCGAAGTCCCGCGATGATGCCCTCGCTGCCATCCGCCACGCATTCGTGTTCGACGAATGGGCTCTGTGCGAAGAAGCCATCGTCGGCCGCGAAATCGAGGTCGCCGTGCTCGGCAACGTCACACCCGAGGTGTCGCTACCGGGCGAAATTGTTGCGGGTGCCGAGTTCTACGACTACGACGACAAGTACGTGAACGCGTCGGCGCAACTGATCATTCCGGCCGTACTCGATGTCGACCAGACACGCATCGTTCGCGAGCTCGCGGCTCGCGTGTACGGCGAACTGCGCTGCGAGGGCATGGCCCGAGTCGACTTCTTCTTCGAAGAAAAAGGACGTGGTTTCCTCTTGAACGAGGTGAACACCATTCCGGGGTTCACGCCAATTTCGATGTACCCCAAGATGTGGGAAGCAACCGGCCTCAGCTACGACAGGCTGATCGACCGCCTCGTCGAACTGGCCGTCGACCGGCGCTCACGCAGCAAGCGCGGCGCGCAGGAACGCAAGTAGTTCCGCGCGCAGTTTGCGCAACGAGGCGACGCCCGGCTCCCATCCCACGGCGCGTAACGCCACGGGTTCGGTCGCAACGCCGACGACCGTCGAGTACGCGAATGCCATCAACAGGCGCGCGTCGGCCCGTCGCAGACGCCCCGCATCCATCTCGCCCTCGAGGTACGCGACCGCGAGGTCGACGAGTGGCCTCATCCGCGACACGACCGCATCGGCAAGTTCCGGACTCAACCTGTTCAATTCACGCACCAAACCGAGCAGCGCAGGACGCCGCACGGCGGGTCTGAACACGGCCGTCACCGCGGCTTCGACACGGGCGAAACCGTGCGGTGCTCCGCGCAC
>DAINNS010000039.1:0-9117 GCA_036735765.1 Ilumatobacteraceae bacterium
GTGGCCGTGCCTCGGTGCCGAGTCGTCGCGGCGCTGCACCACCTGCCCGCCAAGGAGCTCGGCCACCTCGGCGACCCGATCGACAGCGACGTCCTCATTTGTTCCGACGACAAGGCGGCCCTCGTCGTGGTCAGCGAGATCGTCGAGAAGATTCCGGGTTGTCGGCCCCTCGATGCGGGTGAATTGTCGAATGCGACGGCGATCGAGGCATTCACCGCGGTGCTCCTGCAGTTGAACATGCGCTACAAGACGAGGGTTGCTCCGCGCCTGAACGGAATCAAGGGAGACCCTCGCAAGTGATGCGCCTGTATGACACGGCCCGACGGGCGGTCGTGCCGTTCGAGCCCGGCCCGACGGTTCTCATGTACACGTGCGGAATAACTCCGTACGACGCAACGCACCTCGGGCATGCCGCGACGTTCCTCGCCTACGACGTTCTCCAGCGTCGACTGATCGACCTCGGCCACGAAGTGAAGTGCGTGAGAAACGTCACCGACGTCGACGACCCGTTGTTCGCGAAGGCGCGCGAACTCGGCGTTCACTACCTCGACCTTGCCGCGGGTGAGGAAGCACGCTTCGAGGCCGACATGGCGGCGCTCGAGATGCTGCCGATGCACAGCACACCGCGCGCGTCGTCGGCGATCGCCGACATTCGGGGTTTCATCGGCATGGTGCTCGACCGGGGGTTTGCCTACCAAGCGGGCGGCAACGTCTACTTCGACGTCGCGAAATTTCCCGACTTCGGCACGGTCTCGCACTACTCGCACGAGCAGATGGTCGACTTCGCCCGCGAGCGCGGCGGCAACGTCGACGACCCGAACAAGCGACATCCCCTCGACTTCGTGTTGTGGCAAACCAGCACGGGTGACGAGCCCTCGTGGGACACGATGTGGGGCCCGGGGCGGCCCGGCTGGCACATCGAGTGCTCGGCACTTGCACTGCGGGAACTCGGCTCGACCATCGACCTGCACGGCGGTGGTTCCGACCTCATCTTTCCGCACCATGAATGCGAGCGGGCCCAGTCCGAAGCCGCGACGGGCCAGCCGTTCGTGCGTCACTGGATGCACGTCGCGATGGTCTTCATGGACGGCCACAAGATGTCGAAGAGCCGCGGCAACCTCGTGTTCGTCGACGCCTTGCGTCGGCAGTGGGACCCGCGGGTGATCCGGCTGGGGATCGTTGCCCACCACTACCGCAGCGAGTGGGAATGGAACGAGGGGATCATGCCCGCCGCAGCCGAGCGCCTTGCGAGTTGGCAAGCGTCGACCGGTGGCCGCCTCGACAGCGACGTCCTCGGGGAAGTACGCGCTTGTCTCGACGACGATCTGGCCACGCCGGCCGCCCTCGTCGCGATCGATCGGGCAGCAGCCGCGGGCTGCGATGTGACGTCCGCCGCCGCGTTGCTGGGCGTGCGACTGAATTAGTGCGAAAATCGTTGGGGATTTCTGCGAAAACGTTCACACTGCGTTGACAAGAAATCTCTGTCGTTTTCACCGAATGACATCTACTCTGACGCCCATATGGAGGGCTCGGTCGACGTGGAAACCGCTTACAGCGGTGCCGGCGCGTTACAACGTCGCGTGCGTCGTGTCGTCCGTCCCGTGATCAAATCGATGTGGCGTTTCGACCTCGAAGGCTTCGATCGTTTGCCCACGACGGGTCCGGCGATTCTCTGTCCGAACCACGTCAGTTTTCTCGACAGCGCGTTTCTCATGATGCTGGTTCCACGTGAGATCAGTTTCGTCGGCAAGGCCGAATATCTCGATTCTTGGAAGACGCGCCGATTTTTCCCCGCGATGGGCATGATCCCGATCGACCGTTCGGGTGGTGACAAGAGCGCAGCTGCTCTCGATGCAGCGGAGTCCGTGTTGCGCAGGGGAGAACTCTTCGGGATCTTCCCCGAAGGAACACGTAGCCGCGACGGGATGCTCTACAAGGGTCGCACGGGTGCAGCGCGCCTCGCACTCAAGGTCGGTTGCCCGATTTTTCCGGTCGGCATCACCGGCACGCGTGAAATCCAGCCACCCGATGCGGTCGTTCCCAAGGTCAACTTTCCTCGGTTCAACATGCGTTGCTCCATCCGCATCGGTCAGCCCATCGACATCGCTCGGTACGCCGACCGCGAGGCCGATCACATGGTTCTGCGCGAGATCACCGATGAACTCATGTTCGAGATTCGCGAGCTGACCGGCCAGGAGTACCGCAACACCTACGCGTCGAAGGGCGGCACGGTCGTTGCCGCCGAAAACAGCGAAAGCCCGGTGGCGGTCTCGCCGTAGACTTCCACCGCTATGTCGACGCTGACGGTCAAACTCCCCGACGGTTCCGCTCGCGAATTGGCGTCGGGTTCGACCGCCGCCGATCTCGCCGCATCCATCGGATCGCGACTCGCGAAAGCTGCCCTCGCGGCGGTAGTCGACGGATCCGAGGCTGACTTGAATGCGCCGCTGCCGGAAGGCGCGACCGTTGCGATCATCACCGCAGACAGCGATGCGGGTCGCCACGTGCTGCGGCACTCGACGGCCCACGTGCTGGCTCAGGCCGTGACCCAGTTGTTCCCCGGCGCGAAGTTCTCGATCGGCCCGGCCATCGAGGACGGCTTCTACTACGACTTCGACCTTCCGGGCGGCCGGACGTTCTCGGAAACCGACCTCGCGTCGATCACCGACAAGATGCGCGAGATCGTGAAGGCCGACCAGCCATTCGTGCGTTCCGAGGTCGGCGTCGACGAGGCGCTTCGGTTGTTCGCCGATCAGCCGTACAAGTGCGAGATCATCGAGCGTGTCACATCGGGCGCAGCCGATGGTGCCGACGCCGGCGAGGTTGGTGGAGGCGAGACCATCAGCGTCTACCGCAACACCGAATCGTTCGTCGACCTTTGTCGTGGACCTCACGTGCCGTCCACCGGCAGGCTCGGCCACTTCGCCCTCATGAAGGTTGCCGGCGCCCACTGGCGATCGTCGGAAAAGGGCCCGATGCTCCAGCGCATCTACGGAACGGCGTGGGAGTCGAAGGCGGCTCTCGACGAGCACCTGCATCGCCTTGCCGAAGCCGAAAAGCGCGACCATCGGCGCCTCGCGGTCGAACAAGACCTGCTGTCGTTCCCCTCCGAATTGGGTGGGGGGCTCGCCGTTTGGCACCCGAAGGGTGCGATCGTGCGAAAACTGATGGAGGACTACAGCCGTGACCGTCACCAGAACGGCGGTTACCAGTTCGTCTTCACGCCGCACCTGGCGAATGCAAACCTCTTCCAGACCTCCGGACACCTCGACTTCTACCGCGACGGGATGTACCCGCCGATGGAGATGGACAACGGCGTCTACTACCCGAAGCCGATGAACTGTCCGATGCATTGCCTGATCTTCGCGGGCAGAGGTCGCAGTTACCGCGAACTGCCGATGCGTCTCTTCGAACTGGGCACGGTGTACCGGTACGAACGCGCCGGCACGTTGCACGGTCTCATGCGCATCCGCGGCTTCACGCAGGACGACAGCCACATCTACTGCACCGAGGATCAACTGCAGGACGAAATCGCCTCGCTCCTCGACTTCGTCATGAGCGTGCTGCGCCGGTTCGGCTTCAAGGATTTCACCGCGAATCTCAGCACGAAGGACCCGGCAAAGTACGTCGGCGACGATGCAATCTGGGACAAGGCCACCGACGCGTTGCGAGCAGCGCTCGAGAAGTACGGCCTCGAATACAAGGTGAAGGAAGGCGACGCGGCCTTCTACGGCCCGAAGATCGACATCGACGTGCGCGACGCGATCGGACGCAAGTGGCAGTTGTCGACCATCCAGTGCGACTTCAACCTGCCGCAGCGTTTCGATCTCGAGTACGTGGGTGCCGACTCGCAGCGCCACCGCCCGATCATGTTGCATCGCGCGCTCTTCGGTTCGGTGGAACGTTTCTTTGGCGTCCTGCTCGAGCACTACGCAGGTGCGCTTCCGACATGGTTGGCGCCCGTCCAGGTTCGACTCTTGCCCGTTGCTTCGGCCCATGAAGAGTACGCATCCGCAGTGGTCGCGCGTCTGCAGCGCGAGGGCTTCCGTGTCGATGTCGTCCACGCCGACGACCAGCTCGGAAAGCGCATCCGTAACGCGAAGATGGAGAAGATTCCCTACGTCCTCGTGGTCGGTGACGACGATGTTGCGAATTCGACGGTCGGAGTCAACCCGCGTGGTGGCGAAGTCGAGCGCGACGTTCGTGTCGATGACTTCGTGGCGCGGGTCGCCGCCGACGTCAACGCGGACGACGTCGATGCTTGACCACCTCTGGAACGGGTGGCGCGCCGCCTACGTGCAGCGTTGGGGTGAGACCGCGGGTGAGCCGCTTCCTGCCAACGGAGGGTCAGTCTTCACGCGGATCCTGAACAGCGGTCTGTCCGACATCGAGGCGCACATCGTTCACCGTGGCGAGACCTGTTTCGTGATCCTGAATGCTTACCCGTACGCATCGGGTCACATGTTGGTGTTGCCGTACCGCGAGGTTCCGAACCTCGAGGATCTCTCTCGGGACGAGGCGGCCGAGTTGTGGTCGCTCGTCACGCGCGCGGTGCAAGCGCTGAAGACCGCTTATGCGCCACAGGGCGTCAACGTGGGCATCAACCTGGGCCCACCGGCGGGTGGCAGCATCTCCGAGCATCTGCACGTGCATGTCGTTCCGCGCTGGGTGGGCGACGCAAACTTCATGACGGCGGTCGCCAACACGCGTACGTTGCCGGAGTCACTCGTCGATTCGGCGGCAAAACTTCGCGCTGCCTGGAACCGCCTCTAGGGTGTGGATGTGGCCACCCCCGATCACGGCGACGACATCCGCGACGCTCTTCCCGACGACCTGAACATCACCGCGTTCAGTGGCGCTTACGAATTTCCCGACAACAGTCGTCGCCGAATTCCCGGAGTCATCTATCTCGTGCTCGCAGCTCTGTGTGTGCTGGTCAGAGTCGCAGGTGGCGCCGACTCGCCGGTCGTCAACGGCGGTTGGATCGCGGCCGCAATTCTTCTCGCGGTTGTCGGCGTGTTCAGCATCACCTCGGGCTGGCGCATGGTGGTCGATGAGAAGCAGGCTCTCGTCGTCGCAACGCGCGCGGTCGGCTTCGCGGTCGGTCACGCGTCGGCGCAGCAGGTGGGGCACGGGTTGCGCAGTAGGCCAACGTGGCGCGTTTTCTGTTACAGCGCCGAAGAGCCGCCACTACGACGTGGTCTTGTATTGGTCGATGCCGTGAACGGCTCGGTTCTGGAAAAGCTCACCGAGGCGAATCCCGACGGGGCAAAACCCACCGACTGAGTCGCGGGGCATTACCCTTCAGAACATGTTCGACGGAAACTGGAAGACGCAGGTCGAGCGCGCTGTGCGTCCGATGGGCGAGTCGCTGCGACGTGCAGGTGTCACCCCCGACGTGCTGACCGTCGTTGGCCTCCTCCTCGCCGTTGCCGCGGCAGTCGCCGTCGGTATGGGTGCGCTGCGCGCGGGTCTCCTGCTCGTCATCCTCGCCGCACTTCCCGACCTCCTCGATGGCGCCGTTGCCAAGGCGGGCAATCTGTCCAGCCAGCGCGGTGCGTTCTTCGACTCGGTCATCGACCGTGTGACCGATGGTTTCCTGCTCGGCGGCATCGCGTGGTTTCTCGTGTCGCGCGACGGTGGCCACATCGCAATCCTGCCGATGGCCGTCATGGGTGTCTCGTCGACCATCAGCTACGAACGCGCCAAGGCCGAGTCGCTGGGTCTCCAGGCCAAGGGCGGACTGATGGAGCGCGCCGAGCGAATCATCCTCCTCTGCATCGGCCTGTTGTTCGACTCCGCGTTGGTTCCCATTCTGTGGGTGATGCTCGTGCTCACCTCGATCACCGCCGTCCAGCGGTTCTTCAAGGTGTGGAAGCAGGCTGCGATCGCCCCGATCGCAGAGGTGCGCATCGAGCAGCGTCAACTCCGCCGGGCCTCGCGCAAAGCCGCCCGTTTGCAGCGCCGCGCCTCTGCGCGTCGTCGCGCGCGCTGATCCTCCAAAGAGATGGCCACACTGCGCGAGTCCGCCACCGACACGTTCACCGTCGGTGCCTACAAGATGGCCAGTCTCTTCGCGCAGTTGACTCCGGGGCCGCTCGCGTACGCCAGCGCGAGGTTGATCGGGTACACCGCGTCGGCCTCGTTGCAGTCACGCCGCAGCATCATCGAACGCCACATTCGGCGCGTGCGCCCCGACTACGACAGGCGTCAACTGCGCGCCGCCGTCCAGGGTGCCTTCGATAGTTACGCGCGTTACTACGTCGAGAGTTTCCGTCTTCCGGGATTGCCCCGCGAGGTGGTCGACAACTCCTTCACGCTCGACGGTTTCGAGGGAGTGATCGAGGGACTCGGCAGGGGAAAGGGTGTCATTCTTGCTTTACCTCACCTCGGTGGCTGGGAGTGGGCGGGGCGTTGGCTTGCCGACCAGAACTACAAGGCAACCGTCGTCGTCGAACCGTTGCAGCCGCCCGAACTCTTCGAATGGTTCACGAACCTGCGCACGAATCTCGGGATGAACGTCGTGCCGCTCGGCGAAGGCGTAGCAGCCGACATTCTCTCCGCGTTGCGCGACAACCACATCGTGTGCCTGCTCTGCGACCGCGACCTGAAGGGCGACGGATTGCCGGTCGAGTTCTTCGGCGAAACGACGACATTGCCCGGCGGACCCGTCACGCTCGCCATCAGATCGGGCGCGCCGCTCATCACCGCAGCGGTCTACTTCACCGATCGGTACAACGGTCACCATGCGATAGTGCGACCACCCCTCGATCTCACCCGCACGGGGCGTTTGCGCGACGACGTTGCCGCAGGCACCCAGAAACTCGCCAACGAACTCGAGTCACTCATCCGCCGCGCGCCGGAACAGTGGCACATGTTCCAGCCGAACTGGCCGAGCGACCCCGGCTACGCAGAAATGCGCGCCGGCAACAGTTGAGCGACATTCGTGGAGAATCCTCCGAATACAATTCGGTCATGGCACGCGTGCAACTGGCCCTGAACGTCGACGACATCACCGAAGCAATCGAGTTCTATTCGAAACTCTTCGGCGTCCGACCGCACAAGGTGCGCGACGATTATGCGAACTTCATCGTCGTCGACCCGCCACTGAAACTCGTGCTCATCGCCAACGGCGGCGAGGCCGGAACGATGAACCACGTCGGCA
Source organism: Ilumatobacteraceae bacterium (assembly GCA_036735765.1). GTDB lineage: Bacteria > Actinomycetota > Acidimicrobiia > Acidimicrobiales > Ilumatobacteraceae > F1-20-MAGs119. The sequence continues at coordinate 7,166 of DAINNS010000039.1, forward strand.
TCGAGGTTTCCTCGACCGACGAAGTGGTCGGAGCGGCCGAGCGGGCGGCAGCGGCGGGTCTGTCGACCACGTTGCAGGAAGCGACAAGTTGTTGCTACGCGCTGCAGGACAAAGTGTGGGTCCACGGCCCGAACACTGCATGGGAGATCTACACGGTCCTCGACGAGAACGGCGAAGCCGGTGGCATGCACACGAAGGTCGTCGAGTCGGGTCGCCGACTGCAGTTCCTGCCGGCCGATGGCGGTTCGTGCGGTATCGACGGGACCTGTTGCTGAAGATCGGTTTTTCGCGGCGACTCATCGCCGAGTTCGTGGGCACGTGGGGCCTCGTCATGGTCGTCGTCGGCTCGGGCATCATGGGCGAGCGTTTGTCCGATGATGTCGGAGTGCAATTGCTGGCGAACACGCTCGCGACCGCTGCAGGACTTGTGGTCCTGATCTCGTTGTTCGCGCCGGTTTCGGGCGCCCACTTCAATCCTTTGGTCAGCGCGGTCCAGGCCGTGAAGGGACGCTTGTCTCGAACGCACGTCGGTCCGTACGTCGTTGCGCAGGTTCTCGGGGCTTGCGCCGGCGCCATGACGGCCAACGCGATGTTCGGCTTGTCGTTGGTCGACGCCTCGTCGAAGGCGCGCGAGGGCGGACCGATCATTGCCGGCGAGGTGGTGGCGACGGCGGTGCTCGTTCTCATCATCGAGGGGTTCATTCGCGGTGGTCGGGCGCAGTCCTTGCCGATGATGGTCGCGGCCTGGATTACCGCGGCCTACTGGTGTACTTCGTCGACGAGTTTCGCCAACCCAGCGGTGAGCATCGGCCGTTCGATGACCGAATCCTTTGCGGGCATCAGTCCGGAATCCCTACCCATGTTCTTCGTCGGCCAGGTGACCGGAGCGATGGCCGGCCTCGTTGTCGCCGATCTCGCGTTCGGTGATCAGGAGTAGGCGTCGATCAGTTGTTTGATCGCGTGCACCTGTCCGCCCGACGTCGATGACATCACGGCAACCGGTGTGATGCCCGTGGCTTGCCATGCGGCAATGCCTTCGCGAACGCGATCGACCGAACCGCTGAGCGTGCAGTCATCGAGCCACCGGTTGCTCATCGCCGACGGAAGGTCATCGCGTCGTCCTTCGGCGATCAGGCTCTCGACAGCATCCATTTCCTCGGCGTAACCGGCTTCACGCCAGTAGTTCCGGTAGTTCGGAAGAACGACGTAGCCGCGCATCGTCTTGCGGTTGACCGCACGTGCCGCCTCGATGTCATCGTCGATGACGGTCGGGATCATGTTGGTGAGCATGAACCCATCGCGGAATTCACCCGCGTGGCGGGCGAGTTGAGTCGGGGCATGACTGAGTGAGGCGTTGGCCCAGATCGCGCCGTCACCGATCTCGGCCGCGAGCGACAACATGCGGTCGCGCATTGTGGCGAGGTAAATGGGCGGCAACTGTCCGGAGAACTGCTCTTGTTTGCGCATTGCGTCGACGTAGTTGCGAATGTCGGAAAGGGGCTTGCCGGCTTGGACGCCGAGCCTGGAGACCACCGGTCCGTGGCTGACACCGATGCCGAAGCCAAAGCGTCCGCCCGACACTTCATGGATGTGGGCCGCAGTGTTCGCGGCCTCGACGGGGTGGTTGTAGTAGATCGGCTGGATCGACGTGAAGTAGCGGATGCTGCGCGTTTCGTGGGCGAGGGAAGTGCACAAGCCCAGAGTTCCACCCAGGCTGGGACACGCGAGTGCGGGAAAGCCCATTTCATCGAGTCGTGCGGCGAGTTCGAGAATCGCGCTCCGTTTGGTCGGCGTTGCCACGACCGAGACGGCAGGAAGGTTGTCGCCTTTTGCTTTGCTCATCGTCGCACGGTACCCGATGGTCGCTACGGTTGGGGCGTGCTGCGCATCGGCATGCTCTGTCCCTACAGCCTCACCATTCCTGGTGGGGTTCAGATGCAGGTACTCGGTCT
>DAINNS010000040.1:0-9078 GCA_036735765.1 Ilumatobacteraceae bacterium
CGTTGACGTCGGCATCGAGCAACGCAGCCCGAATCTCGGCAAGAACCTCGTCGACGTCGGACTCGGTGAGACGGCCGCGACCGCGGACCTTGTTGAGAATCGATTCGAATTTCGAACTCAGGCTGTCGAACATGACGCCCGAGAGGCTACCCAACGCTGACGCCGGTCACCTTTCCGTCCACGATTGCGAGATTGACACGGTTGGTCACGTAATCCATCGTCATTTGGAAGTCCTCACCATCGCGCGAACTCACCCGAATGATCCAACCCTTCGATTCGGCGACTTTCGTCGCTTCCTCCTCGGTGAGGCCGACCAGCGTCACCGCCTCTTCCTGGCTCAGTGCGGGCACGTCGACAGCGGAACCGGCGGAACCTTCCGATGAACCCGACGAATCAGAGCCACCACCTTCGGGCACAGGTGCGGGCATCGGCTCGACCACGGCACCGTCACCGGGAATCTCCGTATCGGGTGTCGGCACGGCCTGTTCGATGAACTCGTCGGTGATCGCAAGCACGCTGACGGTGTAGCCGTCCTTCACCGTGTACTCGTAGGACGGAACCAACCACATCACGTTGTCGGCATCGATGATCGGCGTCAACGATTCCTTCACGCCGGTGATCACGACGGTCTGCACCGTCGGCGTGACTGCCATCGAATCCTCATTGATTGCTGGTTCGGCGATCGCTGGTTCGGCGACGCCCCTTCCAACAGGGCCGTAGCCGTACCAACCCGAGAACTTCGGATCACCGAGTCGTTCGACGCCGACGAGTGAACCGACGCGCGGGAACTTGGGGCCCTTCTCGAATTCGAGAAGGTTGCCGCCGGCCCACGAGATCGTGCCACCGTCGCCGAAACCGAACGTCCATGACATCGGTGCCCGAATGTCGCCCACGCGCTGCCAAGCGGTGACCGACACCGACCAATCGTCGGCGTACACCTCGATGTCGTCGTCACGAACGTCGACACCAGCGTCATCCATGATCGACTTCGCACGTTCGCGCGCTTCGTCCTTCGTGGGCAGGTTCTCGGGCTTCTTCATCTCATCCGGCGCCTCGATCGCAACGGTGGATTCTGTGCCGTCGGACGCCGTGTCGCTGGAGACCGCAGTGTCGGGAGCGACGGCGGGTTCGGAGGAGCGCGACGATGTCGCCCATGCCGACGAGTAGTACCAGTTGAGGTACGGGTCGAATTCGGGATCACCGAAACTCACTGACGGCGCCGAACCGTCGGTCGGACCGACGACGAATCCGCCGCCCTCGTCTTTCTTGCGTTCAATCAGATCGCCTTCGACTCCGAGCGCTTTCGCGACCGCCTGCATCCGCTTCTTTGTCGGCGCACCCTCCGACTTCCACGACTGTGCCTTGCCGGCGAGTTCGGGCAGGTCGCCGTCGACCTCGTACTCGACCGAGACGGATGGAGCACCCGGGGCAACAGCCATCTTGTTGTCGGCCGTCGCTGCATCGGCGGCAGTTTCGGCCGCACCGGCCGTACGTGACGACAGAGTCGACTGCTCGGCCGAGAACACGATCGGTTCGATGTCGCCACCCGAACCGCCGCGCGTCACCGCCACGACAACGGCAATTGCACCGAGGGCCACCGCACCCGCAGTGATCCAACGAACCGTTCGCCGCGGCTTGACGACTTCGACAATCTCGGGGGTTTCGCTCGACATGATGTGTCCTTTCAGTTCACGGGCCCGACTGCTGTTTGTCGGGTCGAGGGATGCTTCGGCCGGAACGGGGTCGATGCGCGCGATTCGTTCGAAGATCTCGTCGTCGGTCATCGTTCCCTCCTTTCGGTCTCGGCTTCAACGGATGTATGTCCCCCATCCACGCTTTTCTTTCCGGATGTTTCTCCGCTCTCAAGAAGGACCGCAAGATCGCGCCGCGCCCTGTGGAGACGGATGCTCGCCGCATTCGGCGTAATGCCAAGCACTTGAGCAATCTCACCCGCACCGAATCCTTCCCACGCTGACAAACGCAGGACCTCACGTTGCTCTTCGTCGAGGCGCGCAAGCGCCACTTCGAGATCGAGGTCGGTCGCCGACACCTCGTGTGTCTGCGGCTCTGCGGCGACGCGATCGCGCAACCGTTTGCGTCGCACCGTCGAACGACGCTGGTTTGACAGGCAACGTCGAGCCACACCCAAACACCACGGCACCACCGCCGAATCGGGCACTTCGTCGATTCGGCGCCACACCACGGTGAACGTCTCGGCGACGACGTCATCAGTCTCGTCGCCACCACCTCGTCGACGCACGTAACGCTGGACCGGTACGTAGGCGGCATCGAAAACGGTTTCGAAACGTGCTCGCCGATCCGCAACGGCTGGTGCTGTGCCTCCCATGCCGGGTGATTGTCCGCTTCGTGCCCGAATCTTTCAGGACTCCGTGGCGAAGAGTTCCTTCACGTACTCGTCGGGGTCGAAGGCGACGAGGTCGTCGATGGTCTCGCCCAGGCCGACGAGCTTCACGGGGATGCCCAACTGGGTTTCGATGGCAAAGACGATGCCGCCCTTTGCCGACCCGTCGAGCTTCGTCAGAACGACACCCGTCACGTTGGTTGCTTCGGCGAACTGCGTGGCCTGCGACAAGCCGTTCTGGCCGGTGGTCGCATCGATGACGAGAAGAACCTCGGTGACTGTTCCCGCCTCTTTTTCAGCGACGCGACGGACCTTCTTCAGTTCCTCCATCAGATTCGTCTTGTTCTGAAGACGGCCCGCCGTGTCGGCAAGCACCAGGTCACAGCCGCGCGCGGCTGCGCTCTGAACGGCGTCGAAGATCACCGCGCTCGGGTCGCCACCCTCGCTGCCCCGTACCACGGGCACGCCCGCTCGATCGGCCCAGGTTTCCAGCTGTTCACCTGCGGCCGCGCGGAACGTGTCGCCGGCGGCCAAGAGGAGGTTGCGCCCGTTGGCCTTCTGCGCGAAGGCAACCTTGCCGATTGTCGTCGTCTTGCCGACCCCGTTCACGCCGACGAAAAGCCAGATGTTCGGCTGCTTTACCGATTCATCGAAAGTCAGGGCACGGGCGTTCGCGCTGAGCTGCGCGGTCATTTCGGCCTGCAGCGCATCGACGAGCGCGCGCGGGTCGGCAATCTCCTTCTTGTCGACGCGCGCTTTCAGTCCGTCGAGCAACGCGGTGGTGACCCCCAGGCCGACATCGGCGCGTAGCAAAGTCTCTTCGACGTCGTCCCACGTCTCGGCGGTGATCTTTTCCTTCGCGCGCACACCGGCGAATGCGCCGGTGAAGATGCCCGCGGCCTTGGCAAACCTTCGCTTCGGCGCAACGGTCTCGGCCGGGACAACCCGTTCTGGTTCGGGTTCAGCTTCAGGTTCTGGTTCTGGTTCTGGGACTGGCGCTGTCTCGACTTCGACAACCGGTTCCGGAGCCTGAACCTCGACCGGTGCGGTGGGTGCAACCACTTCGGCGGGCGGAGCCTGCGCCTTGCGGCGGTTGAGAACGACAACGCCGAGGCCGAACGCGACGACGAGACCGACGAGGAGAAGAAGTATGAGGGGTGCGTTGTCCATGGCCTGCTCAGTTCGTGTTCGAGGCGCGCTCGACGATCACCTTTGACGAACCGCCCGGCTGCATCGTGACTCCGAGCAGGCAGTCGGCGGCCTCCATCGTGCGCTTCTGGTGGCTGACGACGAGAAGCTGTGCATCACGGCGGAACTCGCCGAGAAGTCCGAGGAAGCGGGAGAGGTTGACGTCGTCGAGGGCCGCCTCGACTTCGTCCATCACGTAGAAGGGCGAGGGTCGACTGCGGAAGACTGCGAAGAGGAATGCGAGTGCGGTCAGTGAGCGTTCACCACCCGAGAGCAGCGACAACTTCTTCACGTTCTTGCCCCCCGGACGCGCCTCGACCTCGATACCGGTGTTCAGGAGATCCTCGGGAAGCGTGAGGGTGAGTCGCCCCGAGCCACCCGGGAACAGTCCGCCGAAGAGCTCTTGGAAGTTGCGGGCGACATCGTGGAAAGCGGTGCCGAAGACCGATTGGATTTCCTCGTCGACCGCCTTGATGACGCGCAGCAAGTCGCGACGGGTGTTGCGAACATCTTCCAGCTGAGCCTCGAGGAATTCGTGGCGCTTTTGCAGTTCCGTGAACTCCTGGAGCGCGAGCGGGTTGATCGGACCCATGAGACGAAGCTCACGCTCGAGTTCGCGCACGCGCGCAATCGGCACGACGCCCTCGGGAAGCGGCGGCATCTCGGCGGCCTCGGCTGCGTCGGGCTCAACCTCCAGGTCGCGACGCAACGCCTCGACGGATGCTTCCAGTCGCATGCGCACCTCGGCCTCGTCGATTTCGATGCGTCGACTGCGCTCGCGCTGTTCGTCGAGTTCACGTTCGGTTGTCTGGCGTTCACGACGCGCTGTGTCGAGCCGCGCAGCAACCTCGCGCACTTCGTCGCTTTGACGGCGACGTGCCTCGTGCAGTTCGACGAGAAGGGCCTCGGTCGTGATGCGGTGACGGTCGACGAGATCGCTGAGACCGACGATCGCGTCGAAAGCGCGCTGCAGTCGCATGCGCTGTTCGGCCGCTTGCGCACGGGCTTCGACATCGGCAGCGAGACGCGATTCGGTTTCGTCGAGACGGCGTCGCACGAACTGCTGACGCTCGACGAGCCCGACCGACTTCACCTCGAGGTCCTTGCGGCGCAGCGCGAGCCGTGAGGCCTCGGCGTCGAGACCCGCACGCGCGGCCCCGATGGCGCGCATCGTTTCGGCCTCCATCGCCTCGTCGGCCTCGAGACGCGGCAACACGGCGTCGAGTTCGGCGATACGTGACGCCGCGCGCTCGAGACGACCCGACACATCATCGCGCTGCGAACGCACCGCATCGAGTTCGGCGATGACCTCACGTCGTTCACCCGTCACGCGCTGCAAGCTGTCGGCAGCAGCGAGTCGCGCGCGCGTCAGTTGTTCGTGTCGACGTTCGAGTTCGGCGACCGAGTCTCGGGACGATTGCATCTCGGCGCGGGCGCGGGCGAGTTCACCCGCGCGACGTTCGGATTCCGTGTTCGCTTCGGTCTGTCGCGCGACGGCATCTTCGAGCGCTGCTGCGGTGACCGCGTCGGCCTGACCACCGATGCGCCACCCCGACGGGGCAAAGCGATCGCCGCGACGGGTGACCACGTGCAGGGTCGGGTTGGCGAGAGCGACATCGACCGCTGTGGCCCACGAATCAGCGATGAAGGCTCGCGCCAACAACGTGTCGAGCAGCGCCTCGATTCCCCCGGCGTCGGGTCCGGCCGCACGAACGACGCCGCGCACCGGTCGGGTTCCGACCGGTGGAGTCTGCGCGGTTTCGCGCATGCCGCCCAGCGCCAACACCGCGCCGTTCACGCTCAACTCATCGAGGCTGGACAGAGCGGCCCGTGCCGCTGCTGCATCACGCATCACGATGCCGGCGACCGCGTCACCGAGGGCGGCGTGCACGGCAGCCTCCCAGCCGTCTTCGATGCGGATGAGATCGACGAGTGCGCCGACCACACCGCTCACGTCGGCGAGGTGCTGGAGACCGGCGCGACTGCGCGCCGTTTCCAGAGCTTCGCGCAGCACCTCGACACGCGCGTTCCAGTGCGCCAGCGACGCGGCCGCGTTCGTTCCCGATTGTGTCGCCGTGTCGAGAGCCGCCTCGGCCGCGACCCGACGCTCGGACTGGCCACGCACCTCATCTTCGATGCGTTTCGCTGCGCCTTCGGCCGATTCGTATTCATTGCCGAGTCGTTCGACGTCGGCCGCGAGACGCAACGCACGGTCCTCGAGTTGCGCGATACGCGTCGCGACTCGCTGCAGTTCGGCACGGTCGCGTTCGTCGTTGGCGCGCAAAGTCCGCAATTCGCCACGCACCTCGGCGGCGGCCCTTGCCGCGATCGGTGTCGGCATTTCGGGCACGTCGTCTTCGCCCGCCGCATCGCGCCGCGCCGCGAAGTCGGCCTCATCCCGCTCGAGGGCCTCGCGTTCGGGGTCGACCAGTGAAAGTTCCGCCTCGATCGCCTCGAGTTCCTCGCGCAACGCAGCGGCATCGACTTCGAGCGACGCCATCACGTCGGCATCCATGAACTGGCTGCGATCACGCTCCATCGACCTGCGCCGTTCGGCGAGCAACGCGGCAAGCCCGCGCGCGCGTTCGCGCAACTGTTCGACTCGTACCAACTGGTCGCTGACACCCGTGTCACCGAGTGCGGTGAGTTCGGCCTCCGACGACAGCACCACCGTGTCGAGCTCGGCGAGACGCGCGCGGAGTTCCTGTTCGGTGCGCACCCCGTTCGCCTTGTCTCCCGCCAACGCAACGAGGCGTGCACGGGTCGAGGCGATTTCTCTGCCGGCCACGTAGATCTGCAGGGCCTTCAGTTCGGTGACGAGTTCCCCGTGCCGACGCGCGGCCTCGGCCTGACGCTCGAGCGGACGCAACTGCCGACGAACCTCACGAATGAGGTCCTGCACGCGCAACAAATTCGCCTCGGTGCTGTCGAGACGCCTCTCGGCCTTCTCCTTGCGCTTCCGGTACTTCAACACGCCGGCCGCCTCTTCGATGATCGCGCGACGATCTTCGGGACGCGCGTTCAACACGGCGTCGATCTGGCCCTGGCTGATGATCACGTGCTGCTGGCGACCGACACCCGCATCGGACAAGAGTTCCTGCACGTCGAGGAGTCGGCATTCGACGCCGTTGATCGAGTACTCGCTCTCACCCGATCGGAAGAGCGTTCGGCCGACCGTCACCTCGGTGAACTCGATCGGGAGGAGGCCCGCAGAGTTGTCGAGGGTCAGCACGACCTCGGCGCGACCAAGTGCGGGCCGCTTTTCGGTGCCGGCGAAGATGACGTCGTCCATCTTCTGGCTGCGGACGGCCGACGGCGCCTGCGCCCCGAGGACCCAGGCGATCGCGTCGACGACGTTCGACTTGCCCGAACCGTTCGGTCCGACGACGACGGTGACCCCGGGTTCCAGCTCCATCACCGTCGTGTCGGCGAAGGATTTGAAGCCTTTCAGGGTCAGGGACTTGAGAAACACAGCGAACCGAACTTACAAGATCGGGCCGATTCGGACCGCCTTCGTGAAACCGCTCAGCGCTGGCAAACGGGGCAGAAATGCGTCGAGCGGCCCGCCCCGGTGACGCGTCGGATGATTCCTCGCCCACAGGTGATGCACCTCTCCCCCGCCCGCGCATAGACACGGTGTTCGGTCTGGAAGATTCCCTCGCGGCCGAGTGCGTCGACGTACTGCGTGTCGGAAAGTGTCGACCCGCCGGCGGCGACGGCCTCGCGCAGCACCTCGACGGTCGCGCGGTGCAGCACCCTCAACTGGGCGGATGCCAACGTGTCGACACGACGATCCCAGCGCAGGCGCGCACGGTGCATGATTTCGTCGGCGTAGATGTTGCCGATCCCCGCGATGACTGCCTGATCGAGCAACACCGCCTTCAGGCCGCGACGTCGCCCCGCGATGGCGCCACGAAAGGCATCGAAGTCGAATTCGTCAACGAGCGGATCGAGACCGAGACGTCCGACCTCGGGCACGAGGTCGTCGTCGGGGTTGAACACCACCACCTCACCGAAAGTTCGCGGGTCGACGAATCTCAACTCGACCGGTTCCGCGCGGTCGCGCTCGAGCCGCAGGACGACGTGCGTGTGGGGTTCACGCACCGATTCCGGTGCGGCAAGCAACAGCCGACCGCTCATCCGCAGGTGCACCATCATCGAATTGCCGTTCGCCATGTCGAAAAAGAGGTACTTCCCCCGTCGATGCGTCCTGACGAAGGTCTCACCCAGCAAACCTGTGCGCACCACGTCGGGACCGGTGCGACGAACGCTGCGCAACCGGCCGATTTCGACGGCAGCAACCCGCGAGCCGACAACCGCCGCATCGAGCGACCGACGAACGGTTTCGACCTCGGGGAGTTCGGGCATCTCGCGTGTCAGGCGTCGGTCGGAGCAGGCAAGCCGACGAGAGCCGCCTCGGCGGCCATCTGCTCGGCGTTCTTCTTCGATGGACCCGTACCGACGGCCTCGATGTCGCCGACGACGACGCGCGCGGTGAACGTCTTTGCGTGGTCGGGACCATCGCTTTCGACCGCATAACGGGGTGCCGAGAAGCCCAGCCGAGCCGCGCGTTCCTGCAACACCGTCTTCGCATCGAGTTTGTCGATGTTCGGCAATGCGCGTTGCATCGCGGGGAGCAGGAGACGTTTCACCTTTTCGTAGGCGACCATCGGCCCGGCATCGAGATACACCGCACCGATGACGGCTTCGAAGGCATCCGAAAGAATCGACGTCTTTGTTCGACCCCCCGCAGCATCCTCGCCCCGCCCCAAGAGGAGCGCCGGGCCCACATTGACCTGACGAGCCAGATCGGCGAGCGCGTTCGCGTTCACGACGCTCTTGCGCAAGTCGGTCAGTCGACCTTCGGGCAGGTCACCGAACGTCGTGTAGGCGATGTCGGCCACGACCCACCCGAGAACGGCATCGCCAAGGAATTCGAGACGTTCGTTCGACTCGGCTGCGTCGACCTCGGCCTGCCAAGAACGATGCTGCATCGCGCGCAACAGCAGCGACTGATCGGCGAACTCGTGGTCGAAGCCGGCAGTCAGCCGGGCGAGCGCCTCAGGATCCGGATGAGACTCGACCATAGACGTAGTCGACGGCGTCACGCACCGTCTTCAGGTCTTGCAGGTCTTCGTCCTCGATACGGAAACCTGCGACGACGTCGGCGAGTTCTTCCTCGAGGGCCTCGACGAGCTCGATGAGTGCCAGCGAGTCGGCGTCGAGGTCGTCGACGAAGGACTGACCTTCGGAGATTGCACCCGGATCGATTTCGAGGATCTCGGAGAGCTGGTCGCGAACGATCGCGAAGATGCCGGCCCGATCGATTGATGCCATGTCTGTCTCCTGTGGTTTTTCGGCTGGGTGTGTCTCAGCGTCCGTCGCCTGCGGCATCGGACGCTTGCGAGATTAGACCGATTGCCGTGCGAATGGCTTCGACCATTCCCGAATCGACCATTTCCTTCGCGACTTTGATGCCGTTCAGCATGGCGCGAGCGGACGAAGAACCGTGCGAGATGATGCAAACC
>DAINNS010000041.1:0-9071 GCA_036735765.1 Ilumatobacteraceae bacterium
CCTGCACGTCGTATTCGGTGTCGATGCGCAGGCGCGAGAAATATTCCCAGTCGTAGCCATCGAGGCCGACCGAACCGGGCCCTTCGGCGCCGCACACCTCGAACAACTTCGCGATGTTGATGCCCGAGCCGAGAATCGGCACGTGGAACAGCGCGACCGGATGCACGAGCCCGTCGGGCAACTGCTCCGACGTCGTGCAATCGGTGAGGAGGAAGTTCTCCCAGTGGGCAATCGTGTACCGTCCACCAGGGAAGCGGTAGCCGAGGATCTCGTTGTCGGGAAGCCCCGAGCGCGCCGTCGTAGTCACGAGGGGGAGTTTGTCATGTCATCGAAGGTGTCACGCACGCACACGCCGGTCGACCCGGCCGACGCAAACGTCATGGACCTGTTCCGCATGGACGGAATGGTCGCCGTCGTCACCGGGGCAGGTCGCGGAATCGGCCGCGGAATCGCACTCGCTTTCGCCGATGCCGGTGCGACGGTCGTTCTGACCGCCCGCCGCGAGCACGAGCTCGACGAAGTTGCCGAGCGCATCGCGCAGCGCGGCCAGAAGTCGATGAAGGTGGTCGCCGACATCACGCACCCCGACACGATTCCCACCATCGTCGACCGTGCGATGAACGAACTCGGATCGATCGACACCTGGGTCAGCAACGCAGGAACCTCCGACTACCCCGGCAATTTCGCCTTCGAGGACTTCCCCGATTGGCACTGGGACAACCAGATTGCGCTGAACCTCCGACCGCACTTCGTCGCCGCGCGCGCGTGCGCCGCAGTGATGAAGCCCGGCTCGACCCTCATCGGCATTTCGTCGATCGCATCGTTGAAGCCGGCCGTCAACTTCGCCGCGTACGGTGCGGCGAAGTCGGGCATGAACTCGCTCGCGCTCACGCTTGCGACCGAACTCGGCCCGAAAGGCATTCGGTCGAACTGCATCTCGCCCGGCACGGTGCCCACCGAAGCCACGAAGACCGTCGGCCACGTCACCGACGCGCAGCTCGAGGCAACCGCGGTGCGCATCCCGATCCGCCGCCTCGGCACGCCCACCGACTGCGGTGCTGCCGCCGTCTGGCTGGCTTCGCCCGCGGGTTCGTGGATCACGGGTCAGAACATCGTGGTGTCCGGCGGCGCCTGACGGCCCGTCGATAAACGCACTGATTTGCCTGGCTTTTCGAGGTAAGACTGTCCTCATGGACCCAGAAAATCTCGAGGTGCTTCGCGGCAAGGCTGAGCTATCGCGTGGCGTCGAAGAGGGCTGGATCCGTCTGCCGCGCGCTTGGCAGCCCATCGGTTTGGGGCCACGGATGGTTTCCGAACTGGCGACCTCCGAAGTCCTCGCGGACGGTCGCGCCGATCGACTCTGACGAAAATCGGCGCGTCAGAACGTGACGGGGAGGTGCCAACAGGCGTGCATTTCGCCCCAGGCCTTGCACTTCATCACCGGGTTCACACCCGATGCGAGCTTGATGTTCGGCAGCATCTCGAGCACCACCTGTGACGCGGTCGTTGCCGTGTCGCGGGTGATCGCGTAGAGCGAACGCGGCCGACCCACCGGCAGGGCGGGGAACTTCGACGGCGTGCCGAGCGCGGGCGTGATGCCCGAAGGCAGTCCGTCGGCGCGGTATTGGCCGCGCGGCTCACGCTGGACGAGATCTTTTCGACCGACGATGAAGTCGTCGGGGTTCTTGAAGATGCGTTCGTCGCGGTTCGCGGCACCTGCCGAACAAATGACGAGGGCACCCTCGGGGATGAGCAGGCCGAACCGTTCGACTTCGCGGCGTGCGAAGCGGTCGGCGCTGATGACGGGCGTCGAATGTCGAACCGTTTCGAGGTACGCGTACTTCACCAGACGGCGCTCGCCGCGAACCGATTCGAGTTGGTCGGGATGCGTGAGGAGAAGCATCCACATGTTCGCCAGCGCACCGTGGAGCGTTTCGTGATCGGCCTCGAGAAGCGTTGCGACCACGTCGTGGGCTGTCGTCGGCGGCCCGTCGATTTCCAGCGTCGCGACGGCAGTGAGCCAGTCGTCCTGCGGGTCGGCGCGACGCTTGTCGAGAAGCGGTGAGAAGTAGTCGAGAAGGTCACGCATCGCGCGCTTTCCCGCATCTTGGTTCGTGGGGTGCCACCGCCATCCACGTTGCATCCGTAGGTAGCGATCGGCGAAGAGCGCGATGTCGGCATCGGGAATGCCGATCGTGCGGCCGAGCATCATCAGCGGATACGGCGCGGCGAAGTCCGCAACGAGATCCGCCGAACCGCGCTTGGCGACCGCGCCGATCAATTCCTCGGCGGTGGAGCGAGCGTTCTCATCGATGCCCTTGGCCTGCGCCGTCAGAACGGGCACTTGGTTGCGGAGGTCGCGACCGAAATCGTTCAGGTGGTAGTGCCAGCGCTTGGAACGAACGGCGAAGTTTGCGTTGTCGGCGAGTATCGAGGTGACGTCGTTGTAGTGCGTCACCCAGAAGCAGTTGCCCGGCCAGTCGCGCCAGGCGGGGCCGTAGGCGCGCAGTTTCGACAGCAGCGAGTAAGGATCGTCGAGGTAGTCCTGCGTGCGCATCTGCCCGGGTTTGACGGGTGGCGGGGCGCCGACGCGTTCGCGTTGGAACACCTCGTAACTGCGGTAGCCCGCCTCGTCGTCACCGCGTTCGCTGGCGAGGGTGTCGTTCTCGTTGTCCGAGCTGTAGGTCATCTCACGCCTTTTCGAACTCGAGCCACAGTTCGTTGATGGCTCCGAGGCCGATGGGGGCAAGCGACACGCCGTCGATGTCCTTTGGCATGCGGTCCTCGACGATCCGCACGTTCTTCACGCGCTTCGACATGATGTTCGAACCGATCGACGCCTCTTGGTGCGAGATCCACGCGCCCGGGCACAGGTGGGGGCCGACGCCGAAGGCCATGTGATTGCACTTGCCTTCCTTGCGGTAGCCGGCGCGGACGATTTTCTCGGTGTAGAGGTCGTTGCGGAAGATGTCGAACTTCTCGGGGTCTGTGAACACTCGCGGGTCGTGGTTCGCGGCCCAGTCGACCATGTGCATCAGTGATCCGGCGGGAATCTTCACGCCGTGCATCTCGATGTCGAAGGTGTTGTGGCGGGGCTGGCCGCCGATCGACGACGAGTGGCGAAGCGTCTCGTGGAAGGCCGCGTCCCACAGCGCATCTTCGGCGAGCACCGCGGCCATCTGGTCGGGGTGCTGCAAGAGCAGGTACCACATGTTGAGGATCGCGCCGCGCGTCGTTTCGCCGCCGCCACCCACGATGAGCGCGATGTTCGACGTGATCTCCTCGGTCGAGAGGTAGTCGCCGTCGATGACGGTCTGGCACAACTCCGAGATGATGTCGGGCGCGACCTGGTTGCCGTTGTCGTCCAGCAGGTATTGGGGTGACGTGCGGCGTTGTTCGACGATTTCTTCGACGAAGTCCTCGAGGTCCTGACGCGCCATCAGACCTTTCTGTTCGAAGTCGCGGCCTCCGATGCCGCCCATCATGTTCTTGTACCAATAGAAAAAGCGGTCCTGTGCATCGTCGGGAAAGCCGAGCACTTGGCACACGACGCGAATCGGGAACTCGTTGGCGAACGCGCGGCCGAGTTCGATCACGTACTTGCCGGTGGCCGGGTCGTGTTCGGCCATGCCCGATGCGGGGTCGAACCACGCGTCGATCATGTCGTTGGCCATCTTGCAGATGGCACCGAAGCGCTTCGTGAGTGCGCTGCCGACGAGGTGGCGGCCGTAGAGGTTGCGACGACGACTGTGTTCGATGCCGCTGAGTTCCAACTGGGTGTTGCCGAGAACGTGGTTCGAACTGCCCTTCGGGATGGTGTTGAATCCCAGACCGTCGAAGTACGCGTCGTTGATGTCGGCATAGCGCGTGACGAAGTAGCAGTTGTTCAACTTGTCGTGGAACACCGGATAGTGGTCCTGCATGATGTGGTAGTAGGGATACGGGTTGCGCTGGAATTCGCGCGACCCGAATATGCGGGGGTCGATCAGCGGTACGCCGTTCTCGTCGCGGCCCATGTCGCACGCCGTGCCGAGGGGCATCAACGGGAAATCCACCTGTTCGGTCGATGCGCGATCGGCGGTGATTTCGAAAGCGTCGGCAACGACGCTCTTCAGGTTTTCGGTCAACGACATGTGCCCCCCGTTCGACTGTCGAATCGACCCCACTATAAGAGGTCGGAATTTTGCTCGCCGTTGTCGGGCTATCTTCGGCGTCATGGGGAATTCGGAGAAATCTTTGAAGGGGCGTCGGGCGCTCGTTACCGGCGCTGCGGCAGGTTTGGGCAAGGCCTATGCGGTTGCACTCGCGCAGGCGGGCGCCGACGTGGCGATCTGCGACGTCAACGACTCGGTGAAGGCGGTGCGCGACGAAATTCGCGGGCTCGGCGTGAACTGCTGGGCGAAGGTCGCCGACGTGGCGAAGAAGAAGCACGTGAAGGCGTTCGTCGACGGAGCCGCCGCGAAGCTGGGTGGCCTCGACATCGTGGTGGCCAACGCCGGCGTCGTGCGCGTCACGAACCCCGCAAAGGACAAGTTCGAAAAAGCGGTCGACGACTTCCAGTTCATGATGGACGTGAACCTGCGTGGCGTCTACCTCACCGGGCGGGCCGCGATTCCGTACCTCATCGAGAACGGTGGCGATCTCATCAACGTCACCACCGACCACATCCACACGTGTGGCTGGCCCGAGACGCATTCGCACGACGACGCGCAACTGTGCAACTGGAAGAACGTGCAGCGTTCGGCGGTGGGCGGTCCGGGATTCGACGTCTACGACGCATCGAAGTGGGGAATCAAGGGCCTCACCAACGCGTGGGCACGCGCGCTCGCGCCGCACAAGGTGCGTGTCAACTCGTTCGGCATGGGTGCCACCGCGACGCCGATGTACCTCGGCTTCCTCGGTGATCGCCCACCGGCACCCGGCGTGATGACGCCCGAGGGTGTCGCCGGAGTTCTCGTCGATCTTCTGAACGAGGGGCCAACCGGACGTACCGGTGACTGTGTGCAGCTGTGGGCCGGGCACCCCACGGTGTTGCCGCCGCCGATGCTCGACGGCATTCTCTGCGCGGCAGATCTCGCGCGGGCCTGAAGGGCGGTCACCACCATGTCGGGGAACGACCTTGCATCCATTCGCACGGCGGCGTCCGCGCTCAGCCCATGGGCACATCTGGCGACGGTCGGCCGCGACGGGCGGCCCGATGTCGTTCCGGTGCATCCGTGCTGGGAGGGCGATGCGATCTGGATCATGATCGGCAACGAATCGGTCAAGGCGAAGAACGTTCGCCACAACAACCACGTCGCGCTGCACTGGCAGGTGACGGAGAAGGGCGACGGTGTCGAGATCTGGGGCATCGCATCGTTGCACTCGGACCTCGAGTCGAAGCGTCGCCTGTGGAACGGCGTCTTCGACTACGACCTGAACCTCTTCGCGCCGGGCGGGCCCGACGACTCACCCGACGCCGGCTTCATGCGCGTCGATCCGTATCGGGCGTTGCACCTTCCCGCGTACGGAATGGGCGGACGGTTCGAATGGCGCGCCTGACATCCCTCGACCGTTCGGTCGCGGGCAAGACCGTCATTGTCACGGGTGCAGCCAGCGGCATGGGTCGCGCGACTGCACACCTCTTCGCCGACGAGGGCGCAAACGTCGTCGTCGCCGACGTGGGTGACGACCGCGTCGCGCGCGTGGTGGGGGAGATCACCGCCGCATACGGTGCCGACCGGGTCATTGGCGTGCCGACCGACGTGACGTCCGATGACCAGCGACGCGCGCTCGTCGACGCGACAGTTGCCCGCTTCGGCACGGTCGACATTCTCGTCAACAATGCGGGCATCAGTCGCGCGTCGTCGGTGTTCGCTGACGACGCATCGTTCGCCGACGCGTGGAATGCCACGCTCGCCGTCAACCTCAGCGCGTACGCGCACCTCGTGCGGCTCGTCGTTCCTCTCATGTCGGGTCGTTCGGGCCGCATCGTCAACGTGGCTTCGACCGAGGCCATCGTGGCCACACCCGGACTCGCCGCCTATTCGGCCGCAAAACACGGTGTCATTGGTCTGACGAAAAGCCTCGCTGCCGAACTCGGCCGCCACGGCATCAACGTGAACGCCATCTGCCCGGGGCCCATCAACACCGCGATGACGGCGGCCATCCCCGACGAGTCGAAGACGATTTATGCCAAGCGCAAGGTGCCACTGCGCAGGTACGGCGAGCCCGAGGAAGTTGCGCAGATGACGCTGAGCGCCTGCCTTCCGGCGGCGAGTTTCCTGAACGGCGCGAGCATCGTCGTCGACGGTGGAATGACGATCCTGCACTAGCGGCAACGCGGAAAAAAGTTCAGCAGAATCCGATCGCCGCGTCAGTGCGCGTCAGATTGGCTGCGGGCTCCTGGCCGTCCTGGCAGTTTTGTTTGTTGCCCTGAACAACAACACAACAACGACACAGAAACAACGCCGCGGAGATCAACCTCGTCGCAGCATCGCCCGAGTGGCCGATGATCCGCGCGGCGCACGAAACGTCCGCTTGAGTTCGTTTCAAATAGATTGCGAAAAGTATGAAAACTCGCTCAGCCCTGGCGCAGGCGACGATGGATCGCATTGTCGATGCCACCGTCGTCGCAATAGAAACCGGCGGTGAGCCCGCGCTGCGAGTCAACGACATCGCGCGTGACAGTGATGTCTCTGTTGCGACGCTGTACCACTATTTCGGCGATCGCGAGGGCCTCGTCGTCGCTGCGCGTCAAAAGCAGTACGCAGGGTCGACGGGTATCTATTACGAAGAGTTCTCGCGTGCTGTGCGCAGTGCGGCGACGTGCGTCGAATTGTCGAGGGTGCTGTGCGACTTCTTTTGTCAGGCAACGTCAGAGTCGAGCCGTGCGATGCGTTTCCTCCGCGCGGAAATCATCGGTTCGTCCCGCACGCGTCCGCAACTTGCGACCGCATTGCGTGAGCTGCAGGAAGACCTTGCCGGCAAGTTGACCGATGTGTTCGCCGACGCGCAAGACCGTGGGCTCATGCGCACCACGATCGGTGCCCGTCAGATCGCTGAATTCGCACTCGCAATTCATCTCGGGTCCGTGTTGCCCGACCTGCTCGCGGGCGACAACACGAAGGCAACCACTCTCGATCCCGTGTTCAGCGAGTTCATCGACTCCCTTCTCGTCGTGCATTCCTGACGGTTCGTCCACCTCTCGGGCAGCGGGTGGGCCTGGGTTACCCTGTGCCCATGGAACAGACACTTCCCGACCCCAGTCTCGCCAAGGGCGAACACCGCTGTCCGGGGGAGACGTATCAAGACGTGCTGCGCCGCGACGAAACGGGCGCGCCGCCGCAGATGATGACCGAGTCGTACGAGTTCCTCGGCGATGAACCCATCGGTTATTACCGCTACACGTCGAAAGAGTTCCTGGAGCTCGAGTTCGAGAAGGTGTGGTCGAAGGTGTGGCAGTGGGCCTGCCGCGAGGAACACATCCCGAACGTCGGTGACTACTACGTCTACGACATCGGTCACCGTTCGATCATCATCGTGCGCGGCGACGACGGTGTGATTCGCGCGATGGACAACTTCTGTGGTCATCGCGGCACGCAATTGAAGCCGTCGTGGGACAACGGCAACGCCAACCGATTCACCTGCCGTTTCCACGGATGGGCCTGGTCGACGAGCGGCAACATCGCATCGGTGCCGTGCCGCTGGGACTTTCCGGGCCACTCGGACGACGACCTGAAACTGCCGTCGATCCAGGTCGACACGTGGGGTGGTTTCGTGTGGGTGAACTTCGACAAGAACGCCGCACCGTTGCGCGACTACCTGGGCGTGATGCCCGAGCACTTCACCGGCAACTGGGACCTCAGCGACCGCTACCTCGAACTGCACCTGCGCAAGCGTCTGCCCGCCAACTGGAAGGCATCGATGGGCGCGTTCCTCGAGGCGTACCACGTGTACAAGACGCACCCCGAAGGCCTGCGCGCGACGGGTGACGCCAACGCACAGTACGACGTGTTCGGCGAGAACGTGTCGCGGTTCATGCACACGTCGGGCACGCAGAGCCCGCACATCGAACGCAAACAGACCGAACAAGAGATCCTCAATTTCGTTCTGCGTCGTCGTTACGGGAACCCCGACGATGTGCCGAAGATCCCCGAAGGCAAGACCGCGCGTGACGTGTACTACAAGATCGTGCAAGACGAACTGAAGCAACGCTTCAACCACGATTTCTCGCGGTTCAAGGTGGCCGAGACGCTCGACTCGATCGAGTACTTCGTGTTTCCCAATGCATTCTTCTTCCCGGGTGCCGCGCGGCCGATGGTCTACCGCTTCTTGCCGCATCCGACCGATCCCGACGAGTGCATCTTCGAACTTCTGTTCCTGCGCTTTGCTCCCGACGGCCACGAAGCACCTGCTCCGGCGCGGCCCTACGACCTCGACGTGCAAGAGAGCTACATGTCCGCACCCGGCATGGAAAAAGGTCTCGGTTTCGTTTACGACCAGGACACCGACAACCTCGCGGCGCAACAACGCGGCTTCAAGGGCAGCTTGAAGGGCGGCGAGATTCTCGGCAACTACCAGGAAGTGCGCGTGCGTCACGTGCACAAGGTGATCGACAAATACCTGTCGATGCCGTGACGCGGAAAACCGCGAGTTAAGAAACCGGAAAGAATCACCGTCGCCGACTTTTTCGGTGGTGGATCACGGTTTACCCTTGCCTCAACGTGAACGCTCAAGACCCCTTCGACCCACCGTCCCGCACGCGCACATGGCGCGACATCCCGCCGAGCCCGCCGCTCGGCGTGCCGTTGCCTCCTCCGAGCGGACCGTTCGACGACCCCGCCGATTTCACGGGTGGCCCTTCGCAGGGCGGGTCCCGGGGCAGGTGGGGAGTCAAGGTCGTAGCGATCCTCGTTGCGGTTGCCTTGCTCGTGGGCGGCGCCGCGGCCATCTTCGCGGGCGGTGATGATTCGGCCGCCGACTCGGCTTCGCCCACGACGGTCGCGGCCGACGCGAAAGACGACACCGGGTCCGAGTCCGACGACGGGGGCGCTACGCCCACGACCGACGCCGACAGTGGCACCCAGGCT
>DAINNS010000042.1:0-9052 GCA_036735765.1 Ilumatobacteraceae bacterium
CGCGATGCGCTCCTCCGGATGTTCGAAATCCAGCAGAAGATCAAGACTGCCGACGAGCGATTCCGTGCGATGCTGACGAGTGGCCAGGTGCAGTTGATCTACTACTCGCCCCGTGGACAGGAGTGCATCAGCGCCGGCTACGCGGTTCACCTGCGACCCGACGACTACGTCGTCACCATCTACCGCGGTCTCCACGACCACATCGCCAAGGGCGTGCCGATGCGCGAACTGTGGGCCGAGTTCCTCGGCCGCGGAACCGGAACGTGCAAGGGCAAGGGTGGCCCGATGCACGTCACGCACCCGGCCTCGGGGCTCATGGTCACCACCGGCATCGTTGGCGCCGGCATCCCCATCGCCAACGGCTTCGGCCTCGCGGCGCAACTTGCCGGCACCGATCAGGTCACCGTCGTCAACTTCGGTGATGGTGCGTCGAACATCGGCGCCTTCCACGAGGGCCTCAACATGGCCGCGGTGTGGAAGTTGCCGGTCATCTTCGTGTGCCAGAACAACCTTTACGGCGAGCACACGCCGATGGCGATGTCGACCGGAGTCGACTACATCTCCGAGCGCGCATCGTCGTACGGAATGCCCGGCGTCACCGTGAACGGCAACGATCCGGTCGCGATGTGGAAGGTCGCCGGCGAGGCCATTGCCCGTGCACGCGCCGGTGAAGGCCCGACACTGATCGAGGCGCGCACCTACCGCTTCTGGGGTCACCTCATGGGTGACGCGATGGAGTACATGCCGAAAGAAGAGCGCAAGGCCGCAATGGCCGCCGACCCGCTGCCGGCCTTCCGTGCGTGGCTGCTCGAGAACGGACACGCCAACGAGTCGCAGCTGGCCGAGATCGAAGACCAGATCAAGGCGCTCGTCGACGATGCCGTCGACTTCGCGATGAACAGCCCCGAGCCGCCGATGGACGAGCTCTACACCGACGTCTACGAAGAAATCATCAAGTGAGGAACGCGCGATGACAACGACCGAACCCCGCATCATGCCGATGGGCATGGCCCTGAACGAGGCGATGGATGTCGCCATGGGCCTCGACGAAAAGGTGTTCCTCCTCGGTGAGGACATCGCCGAACCCTCGGGTGGCGTCTACAAGATCACCAAGGGTCTGTCCACCAAGTACGGCACCACGCGCGTGCGCAAGACACCGATCTCCGAACAGGCGATCATCGGTGCCGCAGTTGGCGCGGCCATTGCCGGCTACAAGCCCGTTGCCGAAATCATGATCATGGACTTCATCGGGGTGTGCCTCGACCAGATCACGAACCATGCAGCCAAGATCCGTTACATGTCGGGCGGCCAAACCACCGTGCCGATGGTCATCCGCACCAGCGCGGGCGCAGGTCGTGGTTTCGGTGCGCAACACTCGGAGCTTCTCGAGGCCTTCGCGGTGCACTCACCCGGAATGAAGGTTGCCATCCCGTCGAATCCGGCGGATGCAAAGGGCCTTCTCATCAGCTCGATCTTCGACGCCGACCCCGTGCTCTTCGTCGAGCCGATGTTGATGTACTGGGACCCGGCCTATGCGGGTGACGTTCCGGCCGGTGACTATCGCGTGCCGCTGGGCAAGGCGAACACCGTCATCGAGGGCAAGGACGTCTCGCTCATTTCGTACGGCCGTCAGGTGCACACCTGCAAGCAGGCCGCCGAGGCACTCGCCGCCGAGGGCATCAGCGCCGAGGTCATCGACCTGCGCTCGATCGTTCCTTACGACGAGGCCGCGGTGATGGCCTCGGTCTCGAAGACCAAGCGCGCCGTCGTCGTGCACGAAGCGGTGACGCGCTGCGGTTTCGGCGCCGAACTGTCGAGCCGTATCCACGAGGAACTGTTCGGCACGCTCGCCGCCCCGGTTCAGCGCGTCGGCGGCAAGAACATCCCGATTCCGTACGCGAAGAACCTCGAGTCGGCCTTCCTTCCGCAGGTCGATGACGTGGTTGCCGCCGTCAAGCGCACCAACAAGTAAACGCCTCAGCCCACTGCGGCGAGGAGTTTCTCCATCTCGGCGATCTCGCCGTTCTGCGCCTTCACCATCGACGTTGCCATTGCGCGCACCTCGTCGTTCGCGCCGTGCATGCCTGCGTGCTCTGCCATGTGCACCCCACCCTTGTGGTGGGCGATCATGAGTTCTCCGAACATGCGGTCGGCTTCGACGCCGCGTGATTGTTGCAACGTCTGCATCTGTTCGTCGGTCGCATAGCCGGGCATCTGCGCGAGGGGAGTGGGTTCGCCCATCCAGCCCATCACTTGGTCGGTTTCGTTGGTCTCGGCGGCGCCGAACTGGCGCAACAACTGCACCATGCGCCCCGACTCGTTCGACTGGTTGACGATGATTTCGCGCGCGATGAGGCGTAGCGTGCCGCGCGATTCCGAGCCCTCGCCCATGCCCGGGGCCGACACGTCGAGATAGATGAGGCCCATGTTGACGGCCTGTTCGTGGTGAATGCGCATGTCCTGCAAGAACCCGACGTCGGACCCATTCTTCGTGCCTTTGCCCCGCGACTCTCCGAAGACGAACCCGACCGCAGCCGCGAGAACCGCGGCGGCGACGACCATGAGGACGATGTTGACGGGGTTCATCCACCACGGGAGAACCGTGTCGTCGGCGTCGGCGGGGCGGCCATGTGCGGGGGAATCGGTCATGACTCGTAGCCTGCCACCGAAAACGGGTAGAAAGAAGGCCATGTCAACCCCCATCAGCATCCCCAAACTCGGTGTCTCGATGACCGAGGGAACCCTCGTCGAGTGGCTGGTCGAAGACGGCCAGGAAGTTCAGCCGGGTGACGTGCTGTACCGCCTCGAGACCGACAAGGTCGAAAACGACATCGAAGCGCCGATCGCCGGCGTCGTCCGCATCAGCGGCGAAGAGGGTGAGACCTACGAGGTCGGCACCCAGATCGGTTCGATCGACTAGCCCTTGCGGGCTTGGCGTTGCTTATCGCTAGCCCTTGCGGGCTTGGCGTTGAGCCTCCGAGAAGGGGAGGTCCTTGTCGACGCGCGGCTCGGCCGGAAGACCGAGCACCCGCTCGCCGATGATGTTGCGCTGAATCTCGTCGCTGCCGCCTGCGATGCGGTAGCCCGGCGCGCCGAGAATGTGTTCGCTCCACGCGTAGGTGCCCCACTCACCACCGTCGACGACAACCTTCGCGCCGAGGATCTGTGCGATCACGTCGCCGGTCTTCGTCATGCCGGCGGTCCACATCAACTTGCCGAGCGAACCCTCGGGTCCGGGCGTCTGGCCCGCGCGAAGTCCGGCGGCGACGCGGCGGTTCGTGTACTGCGCGGTGCGCAACATTCCGTAGAGCTTGGCGATTTCCTGACGGATGATCGGATCATCGAGAACGCCGGCCCAGCGTGCCGCCGCAACGACCTGCTTGAACGAGCCGCCGGTGTGGCTGCTCGACGAACTGCTCGAGTGGTCGCGTTCGAAGCCGAGACACGTGAGGGCGACGCGCCAGCCTTCGCCGACGGGGCCGAGACGGAACTCGTCGGGGATGCGCGCATCGGTGAGGAACACCTCGTTGAAGTTCGCACCGCCCGACATCTGCTTGATGGGACGCACCTCGACGCCCTTCCAGTCGAAGGGCACCATGAACGCGGTGAGACCCTTGTGCTTCGGAACATCGAAGTCGGTGCGTGTGATCGCAAGACCCCACTCCGAGAAGCGAGCGCCCGAGGTCCACACCTTCTGGCCGTTCAGGATCCACTCGTCGCCGTCGCGGGTGGCCCGCGTCGTGAGCGATGCGAGGTCGGAGCCGGCGCTCGGCTCGGAGAAGAGCTGGCATCCGCAGATGTCCATCCGCATGATCGGCTTGCACCACTTTTCCTTCTGCTCAGCCGTGCCGAATGCGGCGACGGTCGGTGCGATGAGACCCATCGAGGTGGGCGGCAGTTCTCCGGCTGACGGAATCTTGAACTTGCGCTCTTCGGCCATGTAGGCGCGCACGTAACTCGCGGGCAGGCCACGACCGCCCAGTTCCTCGGGCCAGTTGATCATCGCGTAGCCCGCATCGAACTTCTTTGCCTGCCACGCCTTCACCGCGTTCAGACGGGCGAGTTCTTCTTCATCGGTGAAGTTGTGGAAGATGGCCACGTTGTCGGAGCCTTCGCCCCAGACGACTTCTTGGTCTTCTTCCTCGGCCTCGTTGATTTCGGGCAACGGCTCGGCATTCTGCTCGAGCCACACGCGGGCCTCTTTGCGGAACTGGTCGATATCGGGAAGGGTGCTCACGAGGCGAAACGCTAGTAGCAGCGGTCCCGCGAGTCTCTCTCGGGCCGACAATTGCCGGGGGTTCGTGCCGACCCCAAAGCGGTTCCGGCTTCGGTCGGCGGGGTTCGTGACATCGGTCTCCGGCTCACTACGCTTCGCCGAATGACCGCTGAAGCAATTTCCCCATCGACTCCCGTCGTTCTCGCCGACCTCGTGCCCGGCCTGCGCTCGCGCGCGGCAGTGCGCAGTGCCGTTCTCGTCGTGACTTTCGCGCTTCTCACCGCCGCACTTGCCCAGGTGAAGATCTCGCTCGGATTCACGCCGGTGCCGATCACGGGCCAGACACTCGCGGTTCTGCTCGCGGGCACGTCACTCGGCATGAGCCGTGGTGCTGCCAGTCAGCTCGTCTACTGGCTGATGGGTCTCGTCGGTCTGCCGTTCTATTCGGGCGGGGAGAGCGGCTGGCAGTCGGGTACCGGCGCAACGCTCGGTTACCTCATGGGCTTCATCGTCGCAGCGGCCGTTGTTGGTTACCTCGCCGAGCGTCGCCACGACCGCCAGGTGTTGTCGTCGCTGTCCGCGATGGCGCTCGGAACCGTCGTCATCTACACGATGGGCGCACTGTGGCTGGCGCACGACCTGGGCGTGCCGGTGGCCAACGGTGAACAGAACGCGATCACCATGGGAGTCACACCGTTCCTCGTGGGCGACCTCATCAAGATGGCGATCGCCGGCCTGGCCGCTCCCGCGGTCTGGGCGACCGTTTCGAAGAAGTAGTCGTGGCAGTCGTCCTGGTCGACGCTGCGCGGTCGAAGCCGAGCGAAGTCGCAATGCGCGACTCCTCGGTGACACTGACGTGGAGTGAACTCAACTCGGCGATCAACCGCCTGGTGAACAACCTGAAGCCACGCGACCTCGGACCCAACCGGCGGATCGCGGTCTATGCCGAGAACAGCGTCGAGACGGCGCTCGCCCACATGGGTGCGTTGCACGCCGGTCTCAGCAGCGTGCCGGTGAACTTCCACCTGAACGCCGAAGAGGCGGCGTACATCCTGAACGACTCGGGAACGCGTCTCCTCTTCACCGGTCCCGAGAACCTGGCACGGGCGGTCGACGCGGTGGCGCAATTGCCAACCCCGATTCCGATCGTCGTCTGGCGCGCAGACGGGGCGTTGCCCGCGGGTGTCGAGTCGCTCGAAGAGTTGCTCGCCGCGTCGAGCGACGCCGAGCCCGTCGACGACGTGCCGCCGCGACCGAACATGCTCTACACCAGCGGCACGACGGGTTTCCCGAAGGGTGTCGACCTGCCGCCCACGATGTTCGCGGGCGGAAAGAACATCGCCGAGCACGTCGCCGTGCTGGCGACCAACCGTTTCGCCTCGCTCGGCGTGCACCTGGTCGTTGGTCCGATGTACCACACCGGTCCGCTCTCGGGTGTGCGCATCCTCGCCACCGGCACTCCGGTCGTCATCATCGAGAAGTTCGACCCCGAGCGCACGCTCGCGAAGATCCAGGAATTCAAGGCTGCGAGCAGCGTCATGGTGCCCACGCACTTCAAGCGCATGCTCGACCTGCCCGCCGACATTCGTGACAAGTACGACGTGTCGTCGATGAAGATGCTGTCGCACACCGGCGCGAAGTGTCCGGTCGACGTGAAGAAGCGGATGATCGAGTGGTTCGGTCCCGTCTTCGTCGACGCCTACGGCGCAACCGAGGGCGGCAGGGTGTGTTTGATCACCAGCCAAGACTGGCTGACGCACCCGGGTTCCGTCGGCAAGGTTGTGAACCCACCGTTCACACGTTGCATCGTCGTCGACGACGACGGCAACGAGCTTCCGGCGAACACCGAGGGTCGTCTCTTCTTCGAGGACTCGACGGGGCGCGGCGTCGTCTACCCGAACGATCCCGAGAAGTCAGCCAAGGCACACCTCCGGCCCGGCGTGTTCACGCTCGGTGAGATCGGCTACGTCGACGAAGACGGCTTCGTTTACATCACCGACCGTTTCAGCGACATGATCGTGTCGGGTGGCGTGAACATCTATCCGGCCGAGGCCGAGAAGGTGATCATCGAACACCCGCTGGTCGCTGACGTCGCGGTGATCGGCGTGCCCGACCCCGACATGGGCGAAGCGGTGAAGGCGCTCGTCGTCCCGATCGACATGTCGAAGGCGCCGACGCCCGAAGAGATCATCGCGTTGTGTCGCGGACAGTTGGCGGGCTACAAGTGCCCGAAGACAGTCGAGATCGTGACAACCGTCGGACGCACCGCGATGGGCAAGATCAACAAGCGCGAACTGCGCGCGCCTTACTGGGAGAAGCAACCCAAGTGACGAACGGGGTGGCCGACACGGTGGTCGCCGACGATCCGGCGCCGTACGTTCGCCGGCTCACCCTCAACCGCCCCGACAAGCGCAACGCGCTCTCGCATGCTCTGCGTTCGCGACTCTTCGAACTGCTGCGCGAGGCCGATGCCGACCCCGAAGTGCGCGTCGTCGTCATCCGCGGAGCGGGCAAGAGTTTCTGCGCCGGCTATGACCTCGCCCAGGACAAGAGTGAGACTCCGCCGTGGCCGATCAGCCCGGCCGACGGTGCGTGGGCTCGGCACGTTCTCACCGGTTGGTTCGAGATGATGGACATGTCGACACCGCTCATCGCCCAAGTGCACGGCTACTGCCTCGCGGGTGGAACCGAACTCGCCACCGCCTGCGACCTCGTGTACGTGGCCGACGATGCCCAGATCGGGTATCCGCCGGTGCGGTCGATGTCCTCTCCCGACATGGCCTGGCATCCGTGGCTGCTCGGCATGCGCCGTGCGATGGAGGCGATGTTGACCGGCGACTCGATGAACGGTGTCGAGGCCGTCGAGGCCGGATTCGCCAACCGGGCGTTCTCGGCCGACACCCTCGACGCCGAAGTTCTGGCGGTCGCGCAGCGCGTGGCAAAAGTCCCGCCCGACCTCCAGGCCCTGAACAAACGTGTCGTGCATCGCGCGATGGATGCGATGGGCATGCGCGACGGTATGCGTGCCACGGCCGATATCAATGCGATCGGTTTCCATCAGCGTTCGAGCCGCGAATACTTCGCCAAGTTCGCACAAGGTGTGACCGTGGCACTGGATGCGAGAGACTCCGGTTTCGGGGATTACCGAACCGGCGAGAAAGGGGACAGCAAGTGAGCATCAGCGAAGACGCAGCACAGCAACTCGGAGCCGACATCACGAAAGTGAACATGGTGACCCCCGACGTTCTCGGCTGCCCCTACCACTATTACAAGCGCGTTCGCGACGAAGCTCCGGTGCACCAGACCCCTGTGGGTTTCTGGGCCGTGTCGCGTTACGAAGACATCATGACCATGGTTCGCGACCATGAAACTTTCTCTTCACAGTCGATGAGCAACGGCGCGTTCTCGCAGGTGCCACCCGAGGCGATCGAGATCTCGAAGCGTGACTACAAACGAGTCGACACGTTGCTGTCGAACGACCCGCCGTCGCACACCCAGTTTCGTTCGCTCGTCAACAAGGCGTTCTTGCCCAAGCGCGTCGCGCAGTTGGAAGAGTCGATCAAGCAGATCACCAACGATCTCATCGACAAGTTTGCCGACAAGGGTCGGGTCGACCTCGTCGGCGAATTCGCCATCTGGGTTCCCCTCACCGTGATCGCCGACGCGCTCGGTGTCGATCGCAAGGACATGCCGAAGTTCAAGAAGTGGAGCGACGATTCCGTGGCGCCTCTGTCGGGCATGTTGTCGGCCGAGCGGCAGATCGAGTGTGCGCAGAGTCGCTACGACCTGCATCAGTACATGGCGGCGTGCGTGCGTGAGCGTGAAACCGACCCGCGTGACGACCTGCTCACCGACCTGGTGCAGGCACGGTTCGACTCGGGCCCGCGTCAGGGACAGGGTCTCGAGATCGACGAGATGCTGAGCATCATCGACCAGGTGTTGGTCGCGGGCAACGAGACAACGACGAACCTCATCGCAATGGCCATGCAGCACCTCATCGAGAACCCCGACCAGATGGCGAAGGTGCGCGCCAACCGTGGGCTCATCCCGAACATGGTCGAAGAGGCGTTGCGTCTCGAGGCCCCGGTGCAGATGCTTCCGCGCTTCTGCACGAAAGATGCGGTGGTCGGTGGCGTCGAGATCCCCAAGGGTTCGGTGATCATGGCGATGTACGGCAGTTCGGGTCGTGACGAACGGAAATTCCCGAACCCCGAGAAGTTCGATGTCGAGCGCGACAATGCACGCACGCACATGGCGTTCGGCCAGGGTCCGCACTTCTGCGTCGGTGCAGCTCTGGCCCGCAGCGAGGCGCGTATCGCCTTCGAACTGCTCTTCGAGCGGCTCGACAACTTCGCCTTCGCACCCGTCGACGAGGTGATGCATCGCGAGTTGTCGATGACCCTGCGCGGCCTCACGAAGCTCGAACTCACGTTCACGAAGATCAAGTAGTCCGACCGAAAGGCCCCCACATGGCAGTCGACCTGAAGGATCTGAAGACGATCCGCTACGAAGTCGAGAATCCCGGCGAGAACGGAATCGCGATCGTCACCCTCGATCGTCCCGAAGCCCGCAATGCGCAGAACAAGCGCATGACCTACGAGCTCGAGGCGGCCTTCACCGATGCGTCGCGCCGAAGCGACGTCAAAGTGATCGTGTTCCGTGCCGAGGGGCCGCACTTTTGTTCGGGTCACGACATGCGTGACACCGAGAGTCACAAGGAGTTCTCTCTTGTCTTCCCCTACGGCGGTTTCGGCCGCGAAGGCCAGGAAGGCCACATGGCGTGGGAAGAAGAGGTGTACTTCAACATGTGCTGGCGCTGGCGCAACCTGCCAAAGC
>DAINNS010000043.1:0-8984 GCA_036735765.1 Ilumatobacteraceae bacterium
TGCAGCGCAGGTAGTTGATCTCGTAGACGAAACCGAAGCGCTCACCGGGCGACGTCGGATTGGCGGGATCGTTGTCCTTGCCCCGCACGTAGATGCACTTGGCGGGACACACGCCGGCGCAGAGTTCGCAGCCGATGCACTTTTCCATCCCGTCCTCGTAACGGTTGAGAACGTGACGTCCGTGCAGACGCTCGGGCTTTTCGATCTTCTCGTCGCGACTTTCCTTCTTGCCACGACGAAACATGCGGCCACCCGAGTACTCGGTGGTCACGCGGTTGCGCTTGCCGTGCTGACGCACGGTGACGAGGAATCCTCCCAGGTAGCCCATTTAGAACTGCACCCCTTCGGCTTCACGGTTCCGGTCGCTGGCGCGGAACGCGAGCTGCATCATCATGAAAGCGACGATGATGACCGCGAGCGACAACGGAACGACGATCCACTGGTCCCAGCCGCGGTCGTCGGCGAGACGCTGCGCGGCGAGGAGCATGAACCAACCGAGCGATGCAGGGATGAGGAACTTCCATCCGAGATCCATCAGTTGGTCGTAACGGAACCGCGGAAGAGTGCCGCGGAACCAGACGTAGATGTAAAGGAACACGATCACCTTGAGCAACAACCACACGGTGCCTTCGAGGCCGTTCGGCACGAGCGGGATGTCGAGTGTCGTGTCGCCGATCGTGATGGGCTGCGGACCGCCGAAGAACAGGGTGACGATGAACGCCGACATGGTGATCGTGTTCATGAATTCGGCGAGGAAGAACAAGGCGAAACGAATCGACGAGTACTCGGTGTTGAATCCGCCGACCAGTTCCTGTTCGGCTTCGACGAGGTCGAAGGGAGGACGGTTCAGCTCTGCAGTTGCCGACACCAGGAAGATGAGGAAAGGAACGACGCCCGTCGCCACGAGGTTCCATGAACCAATCGATGACTGGGCGTCGACGATGCCGCTCGTTGACAGCGTGCCGCAGACGAGGATGACGGCCGCGAGTGAAAGACCGAGGGAGGCCTCGTAGCTGACCATCTGGGCGGATGCGCGCACCGAACCGAGCAACGGGTACTTCGAGCCACTCGACCAGCCGGCAAGCATGATGCCGTACACCGCAATCGACGAGATGGCGAGTGCGAAGAGAACACCGATCGGCGGGTCGGCCAACTGCACGCGGGTGGTCTCACCGAACCACGTGACGAAACCGCCGTTGCCGTCGCGGAAGTCGCCGCCCAGCGGAATGATGGCGAACGCGAGGAACGCCGGCACGAACGAGAGGTACGGCGCGAGACGGAAGACGAACTTGTCGGCCTTCTCGGGCAACAGATCCTCTTTGAAGAACAGCTTGATGCCGTCGGCGAGGGTTTGCAGCAGACCGAAGGGGCCTGCTTTGTTCGGACCGATGCGGTTCTGCATGCCCGCGATCGCCTTGCGCTCGAACCACACCATCAACATCGTGGCGACGAGGCCGACGACGAAGACCACGAGCACCTTCATCAGAACGATGAGGAGCGGTGTCCAAAGAAGATCGCCCTCGAGGAGCGGGTCGATCGCCAGGAACGACAAGACGTTCACTTCAGGTTCTCCACTCGAACGTCGATCACCGGCTGGTCGGAATCGATGAGCTCACGAATATCGGCACCGACCTGGTTGAACGGAACCCACGCGGTGCCCTTCGTGACGCTTACGTCGGCCCGCACCGGCAGGACGATCGACGTGCGGGACGTCGACACGCGTACTTCGCGGCCTTCGGATGTGCCGATGGATTCGATGTCGCGCGGGTTCAGGTGCACCGCCGCGCCGGCACCGAGGTTGGTGAGCGAACGACTGGTGACGGTGCCAACCGCTCGGTCGTACATGCGCCGCGAAACGACGAGGCGAAGGTCGTACGAGTTGCGGTCGGGTGCAACGAGACCTTGCGTTTCGAGCGAGGTGCGTCCCGTGTTCTCGACGTGCTGCGCCGCGAGATCGGTGAGCGACGACACACCGAGGTCATGGCCGAGTCGTTCGGCGAGTTCGATGGCGACCATCCAGTCGGGGCGGCTGGTTCCGCGCGCGGTGACGCGCTGCGAAAGACAACTGATCGTGCCCTCGATGTTGGTGACACTTCCCGTGCGTTCGGCATAGGCCGCCACTGGCAACAACACATCGGCAAGCACCGACGACGCCGTTGGGAAGGTGTCGAGCGCGATGATGTTGCGCGCCGACGCGAGCGCCCGGCGAGCAAGGTCGGCATCAGGTGCATCGCTCAACGGATCGGCACCGAGGAGAACGAGGCACTCGATGCGTCCATCCGCCGCCGCACGGAGAATGTCGTGCGCGTCGCCGGCTGACGTCGGCGCGAGTCCCTGCTGCAGGGCACCGCGCACGTTGCCGCGCCGCAGAACGGGAAGAACTCGGACACCGGGAACGGCCGCAGCGAGCGTGTTGTAGGCCTGCAGTGTGAAGTCGGCCGACTCGGCGAGGTTCGACCGTCCGAGAACCACGACGACGTTGCCACCCGACAACTGCGAGCTGATCGACCCGTCGGCGAGCGCGGCCTTGACCGCCGCGACCTGGTTGCCCGGCTCGTAGGGGACGAACTTCCATGCATGACGCGTGAGGCCCGAGGCCTTCGGAGCGATCTCGATGATCTTCACCCCACGCTTTGTCGCCGCATCGCGCAGACGAAGGTGGAGAACCGGTAGCTCTTCCTTCAGGTCCGGGGCGAGAAGAACGATCGTCGATGCAGACGCTGCGTCGTCGATGCTTGCCTGCGGCAGTTCGAGAATCTCGGTGGGAAGACCATCATCGATCTGGGGGTCGCGCATCGAGATACCCATTGCATCGGCGAGCATCGCCCACGCGCGAACATCTTCGTTCGCGAGACGCGCACCACCGAGGATCGCGATGCTGTCGGCACCGCGCGATGAAACTGCGAGACGAATCGTTCGCGCGGCGACTTCCAGAGCGTTGGCCCACGATGTGGGTGCGAGACCCTTGTCGCCCTTCAACATCGGTGAAGTGAGGCGCTCGTCGCTGGAGATGGATTCGAAGTTGAAGCGACCGCGGTCGCACAACCAACCCCAGTTGAGGGTTCCCATGCCGGGCTCGTCCGGGTTGTCGATGCCCTGCAGTCGCACGACTTGGTCGCGACTCGACTGGACCGAGACACGGCAACCAACGGCACACGTGGTGCAGGTGCTCTCGGTTTCTTCCAGGTCCCATGGTCGGGCCTTGAAACGGTAGGGCTTGGCTGTGAGTGCACCCACCGGGCAAATCTGCACCGTGTTGCCCGAGAAGTACGACGCAAAGGGTTCGTCGGGGAACGTCAACACCTGCGTGTTGTTCCCGCGGTGCGTGAACGAAATCAACGGGTCACCGGCGACGTCGCTTGCGAAACGCGTGCAACGATCGCAGAGAATGCAACGCTCGCGGTCGAGGTACACGAGGTCGCTGATCGCGATGGGCTTCTCGTAGTGCCGCTTCTCCTCGACGTACCGGCTCTCACCTGGGCCGTGCGAGAACGCCTGGTCTTGAAGTGGGCACTCGCCGCCCTTGTCACACACGGGACAATCGAGCGGGTGGTTCGCCAGCAGCAGTTCGAGCACGCCTTCCTGCGCGCGCTTGACCTGATCGGTTTCGGTTCGAACGACCTGTCCGTCGGCAACGGGTGTCATGCACGAGACGACCATCATCGGCCCGCGCGGTCCGTCGACTTCGACGAGGCACTGGCGGCACATTCCGACCGACTTCATGCGTGGGTGGTAACAGAACCGTGGAATGAAATCACCCGCGCGGTCGGCGGCGGCGATGATGAACTCACCCTTGCGAGCCGACACATCGCGGCCGTTCAGATTGATGGTCACCGCATTCGGGTCGACGACGACTTCCTGTTCGGTTTCGGATCCGGTGTTCGATTCGGTTGTGCTCATCATTCACCGCCCACTGCCGTGACGGGAATGCGGTTGCGCTTCGTGACGCGCGCAGCGAATTCTTCGGGGAACAGCGTCAACGCCGAATTGACCGGTGCATACGCCGACGGACCGACGAAACAGATCGTTGTCATCTTGTACGGGAAAGGCACCGCAGTCAGACCGAGACGTTCACTCGATGCATGCGGGAAGTCACCGGGACAGATCGATGTCCCGACTTCGATCAATTGGTCGAGGTCGGCGTCGGTGCCGTTGCCCTCGACGATGCGCGTGAGGATGCGCTCGAGCCACGTACCACCCTCGCGGCACGGCGTGCACTTGCCGCACGATTCGTGTGCGTAGAAACGCGTGAGCGTGAGTGCCGCGTGAGGAATGTCGGTTGTCTCGTCCATCACCATGATCGCGCCGGACCCGAGCATCGACCCCGCCGGTCCGACCTGGCTCGCCTCGAACGGCAGGTCGAGTTGATCGGGCAGGAACCACGGCGCGGAACCGCCACCCGGAACGAAGGCCTTCAGTTTGTTGTCGTTGCGGATGCCCTGGCAGAACTCGTCGCCGTAGAGCAGATCACGGAAGGTGGTCGTGCCGTTCACGATCTCGTAAACGCCCGGACGCTTCACGTGACCCGACACAGCGACCATGCGTGTACCGGGAGACGTCTTGGTTCCGATCGCGGTGTATGCCTCGGCACCATTGCGCGCGATCCACGGAAGATTCGCCAAAGTCTCGACGTTGTTCACGATCGTCGGCTGTCCGTAGAGACCGATTGCCGCGGGGAAATACGGGGGCTTCAAGCGCGGCATACCGCGGTTGCCCTCGAGGCTCTCGATGAGTGCCGTCTCCTCACCGACCACGTACGCGCCGGCACCCCAGTGCAACACGATGTCGACCGAGAAATTCGAACCGAGGATGTTGCGACCGACGTAACCCGCCGCATACGCCTCGTTCAGTGCCGCCGCGACACGCTCTTGCGCCTGTGCCATCTCGCCGCGGATGTAGAGGAAGCAGCGCGACAGACCCGCCGCGTAACACGCAATGAGACAACCCTCGATCAACTGGTGCGGATCGCGCTCCATGAGCAAGCGGTCCTTGTAGGTGCCGGGCTCACTCTCGTCACCGTTGACGACGAGGTATCGCGGGAAGTTGCCCGCGGGCATGAGGCCCCACTTCGTGCCGGCCGGAAAGCCTGCTCCACCGCGGCCCAGAACCGTTGCGTTCTTCACTTCCTCGTGCACGTCGGCGGCGGGACGCGCGAGCGCTGCGCGGAGACCCTTGTAACCGTCGGTGGCGAGGTACCGCTCGATGGTGTGCGAATCAGCGTGTTCGAACCGCGAGGTCACGATCTTCGGACGATCGCCGGCGTAGAAACCCGCGGCGTGTGCGTAAGTACCGGTCACAGCGCCGCCTTTCCGTTCATCCACACGGGCTCTTGTCCGGGCGCCTCGGGAGGCAACGCGCCCGCGCTGCGTTCCGCGGGGATGTGCTGTCGCACGCGAGCGAGAGTGCCGTGGGCCGGAATCTCCTCGGCGAGTTTTCCCGCCGCGAGATCATCGATCAATGCGTCGAGTTGCGCGGTCGTCATGCGGAAGCGATAGCGGTAGTTCACCTGCAGACACGGTGCCTCGGTGCACGCAGCCTGACACTCGGCGTGCTCGATGGTGAACATGCCGTCGGCGGTGGTGCCACCGGCCTTGATGCCGAGACGATGCTCGGCGTGGTGCAACAGTTCTTCCGAGCCCATCAGCGCGCACGACATGGTGCCGCAAATGTTGATCACGTACTTGCCGACCGGCTCGAACTTGAACATCTCGTAGAACGAAGCCGTGCCGAGAACTTCGGCCGGCGTGACACCGACGAGCTCTGCAATGTGCTTCATTGCCTCGTCGGTGACCCAGCCGTTCTGCTCTTGCGAGAGGTGCAACAGCGGAATGAGTGCCGACTTCGGCCTCGGGTACCGAGCGATGATCTCGTTCGCGATCGCGACGTTGGCATCGGTGAGACGGCTCATCGGTCGACCTCTCCCAGAACGGGATCGACGGAGGAAATCACCGCAACGGCGTCGGCAACCAGACCGTCGCGCATCATGTGGGGCAGGCACTGGATGTTGACGAACGAGGGCGCGCGCATGTGGATGCGGTAGGGCTTCGGCGAACCGTCGCTCACGATGTAGCAGCCGATTTCCCCGCGCGGGCTTTCGATACCGACGTACACCTCGCCCTCGGGCACCTTGAAGCCTTCGGTGAAGATCTTGAAGTGGTGGATGAGTGCTTCCATCGACTCGTCGATGCGGGCACGCGGTGGCGGCGTGACCTTCTTGTCCTGGATGCGATAGTCGCCGGCCGGCATTCGGTCGAGGATCTGACGAACGATCTTCATGGACTCGCGGATCTCGTTCAGGCGGATCGCGTAACGGTCGAAGGCATCACCGTACGAACCGACGATGACGTCGAACTCGACGTCGTCGTAGCGCAGGTAGGGCATGTCGCGACGCAGGTCCCACGCCACGCCCGTCGAGCGAAGGATCGGACCCGTTGCACCGAGTGCCACGGCTTCCTGAGCGGTGATGACACCGACACCCTGCAGGCGCTCGCGCCAGATCGGCTGATCGGTCATGAGGATGTCGTATTCGGCGAGGCGATCGGGCAAACGGTCGAGAATGTCGATCACATCGTCACGCCAACCGGCGGGCAGGTCGGCGGCGAGACCACCCGGTCGGATGAAGTTGTGGTTCATCCGCAGACCCGTGACCTTCTGGAAGAATCGCAAAACCTCTTCGCGCTCACGCCAGCCGTAGATCATCATCGACACGGCACCGATGTCCATGCCGTTCGTTGCGAGGAACAACAGATGGCTGCTCATGCGGTTGAGTTCCGAGAGCAACATGCGCATCCAAACGGCGCGCTCGGGAATGTCGCCGTCGATACCGAGCAACTTCTCGACGGCCATCGAGAACACCAACTCGTTGTTCAGTGGCGACAGATAGTCCATGCGCGTGACGTTGGTACCGCCTTGCATGAAGGTGAGGTCTTCGCCGGTCTTCTCCATGCCGGTGTGCAGGTAGCCGATGATCGGCTTGCACCGCAGAACGCGTTCGCCCTGAAGTTCCAACATGAGGCGCAACACACCGTGCGTGCTCGGGTGCTGTGGGCCCATGTTGATGATCATCGACTGATCTTCGGGAATCTCGGTCGGGTCGACGTTGTCGGTCGCCAATGCCGCGGCCTGGGCCTCGGTCATGCGCAACACCGCACCGACTTCGCGCATCACCTCGCGCGCAGTGAGCTCGCTGCGTGCACGCATTTCCTGATTGCCTTCGGCGGTTGCCCCGGGCGTCGCTGTGATGAGGTCGGTCACGACGGGCTCCCCTTGAACTGAACCGGAATGCGGCCGATCGCGTAGTCCTTGCGCAACGGGTGGCCGTCCCAGTCTTCGGGCATCAAGATGCGCGAGAGATCCGGGTGGCCGCTGAACACGATGCCGAACATGTCGAACGCCTCGCGTTCCATTGCCTCGGTACCGGGATACAGATCGAAAGCCGATGGCAACGACGGGTCGGCATCGGGTACCGCGACGCGCACGCGGATCCGCTCGCGTCGCTCGAGTGAGATGAGATTGAGCACGACTTCGAAGCGTTCGGCGGGACGTCCGATGCGCGATGCGTACGTCGAGTAGTCGACGGCGGTGAGATCGGAACACAACACGAAGGTGTCGTCGACGAGCGCCTTCAGCGTCGCGATGTAGTTCTCGCGAGTCGGATGAATGACGACCTGGCCGCGCGAATCAGTGACAGGACAGCCGTAACGGGTCGGAGCCGGTGCAGGTTCGGTCACGGTCGTCGTTGCGTCATCAGTCATCTTCAGCGACTTCCGAGGATGACCGGGGTGTTCACCGATCCGGCGGGGATTTCATGAATGTGCACGTTCGCGCCCGCGCCCGTCTCGTTGCGACGACGCAGGATCTCGCCGTCTTCGATGAGTTGGTGCAGGGTCTCGATCGCATGGATGAGGGTTTCGGGTGTTGGCGGGCAACCCGGCGCATATACGTCGACGGGAACAACCTGGTCGACTCCTTGGACGATCGCGTAGTTGTTGAACATGCCGCCACTCGATGCGCAGACACCCATCGAGATGACCCACTTGGGCTCCATCATCTGGTCGTAGACCTGTCGCAGAACCGGCGCCATCTTCTGGCTCACGCGCCCGGCAACGATCATGATGTCGGCTTGGCGCGGGGACGCGCGGAACACTTCCATGCCGAAGCGCGCCAGGTCGTAGTGCGCCGCACCGGTTGCCATCATCTCGATTGCGCAACACGCGAGACCGAATGATGCAGGCCACGACGAACGTGACCGTGACCAGTTGACGAGGTCTTCGATGCGACCCGTGAGGAAGTTGTGCTGCAGACCGCCGAGGCCCTCGTCGAGAACGTCACGCACACCCATCAGGCCGCTGCTCCTTCGCGATCGATTTCGATGCGGCCCTCGGCGCCGACACGACGGATGGTCGATGTCGTGGTGCGGTTCGCCGAGATCACACCGTCGTGCGACGAATCGATGCGTCCCGCGCGCTGGATCGGACCCCAGTCGAGCGCACCGCGTGCGACCACGTAGACGAACGCGACGAAGAAGACCGCGCTGAATGCGAGCATCTCGAAGAACGCGAACGAACCGAG
The DNA here is from genome assembly GCA_036735765.1 of Ilumatobacteraceae bacterium. Lineage (GTDB taxonomy): Bacteria > Actinomycetota > Acidimicrobiia > Acidimicrobiales > Ilumatobacteraceae > F1-20-MAGs119. The sequence goes on from DAINNS010000043.1 coordinate 8,572, forward strand.
GAACTCGCGGTCGACCGCGTACGGGTACACGAAGATGATTTCGATGTCGAACATGATGAACAACATCGCAACGATGTAGAAGGAAACGGGAAACCGTTGCGGCGGTTCACGTCCGGGAACGATGCCGCACTCGTACGGAGCTTCTTTGGCGGCATGCGGTCGCTTCGGAGCGAGAAGGGTTGACGCAAGGAAACTGATCGCACCGAAGAGGATCGCCAGTACCAACAGGACGATGATCGGGAGATATTGCCCCACGGTGTGGTTCCGCCCTAGGCCTTCGCCGGATTCAACTCACCCGCAACGTTCTCCTTCACGAAGCGGTCGCGACGATGAAGGAGCCAGCAGAGAATGAGGAAGATGATCGAGGATCCGATGGTGATGAACACGGCGGGCTGACGCTTCGAGCCGAGGTC
>DAINNS010000044.1:0-8942 GCA_036735765.1 Ilumatobacteraceae bacterium
AGAATGCGCACGCGCAACTTGCTGCCGTTGGGGGCCTCGTACTCGACCCATTCTTCAACACGACGTTCCAACAATGCCGCACCGAGCGGAGCCTTCGGGCTCATGATTTCGACCCCTTCGCGGCGCTCTTCGATGTGCCCGATGAAGTAGCGCTCGGCCATGTCGTCATCGTCGCCGTCGTAGACGATGGTGACGGTGCAGCCGATCGACACCTGGCCCGCGACGCCTGACGCGACGATTTCGTGGTCTTCGAGGATCGCCTCGAGGGTGCGGATGCGGGCCTCCATGTGACCCTGTTCGTCTTTCGCGGCGTGGTAGTCGCCGTTCTCGGAGAGGTCGCCCATCTCGCGGGCCCGTTCGATTTTCTCCGCGACCTGGATGCGGCCACGTGTGGTGAGGTCGTCGAATTCGGCCTTCAGGCGGTCGTATGCAACCTGGGTGAGCTGGTGGCGAGCCATGCGAAAAAGGCTACCGACGGTGCGCCAGTTAGCCTTGCGCGCCTATGGCACATCGCATTGCAGTTATTGGTGGCGACGGTATCGGGCCCGAGGTCACGACCGAGGCCCTCAAGGTCATCCGCGCCGCCGGCGTCGACATCGCCACGACCGACTTCGACCTGGGCGGCGCCCGTTATCTGCGCGACGGCGAGATCCTGTCCGACGCGACCCTCGACCAGTTGCGCGGTTTCGATGCGATTCTCCTCGGTGCCGTCGGAACCCCCGATGTGCCGCCCGGAGTGATCGAGCGGGGCCTCTTGCTGAAGATGCGGTTCGAACTCGATCTCTATGTGAATCAACGGCCGTTCGTCGGCACCGCTCCGGGGCATGCCAAGCCGCACGACTTCATCGTCATCCGCGAGAACACCGAGGGCCCGTACGTCGGCGAGGGTGGTGTTCTGCGCAAGGGGACACCCAACGAGGTCGCCACTCAAGGAAGTGTGAATACTCGCATGGGTGTCGAGCGTTGTGTGCGTTATGCCTTCGAACTCGCCGCAAAGCGCGAACGCAAGCACGTGACGTTGGTGCACAAGACCAACGTGCTCACGTTCGCCGGTGACCTGTGGCAGCGCACGTTCGACATCGTCGCGAAAGAGTTCCCCAACGTCGGAACCGCTTACAACCACGTCGATGCGGCGTGTATCTACTTCGTGCAAGACCCGCACCGCTACGACGTGATCGTCACCGACAACCTGTTCGGTGACATCCTCACCGACCTTGGTGGCGCGGTCAGTGGCGGTATCGGCCTGGCATCGTCGGCCAACCTGAACCCGGCGCGCACAGGGCCGTCGATGTTCGAGCCCGTGCACGGTTCGGCACCCGACATCGTCGGAACCGGCAAGGCCAACCCCACCGCCGCGATCCTGTCGGCTGCGTTGATGCTCGATTTCCTCGGCGAAAGCGCCGCGGCCGATCGAATTCGGGCGGCGTGTGCCGACCCGATTGCCGGGTCCACCACCGAGATCGCAAACGCCATCGCCGCCCGTCTCGGCGGCAAGTAATCTGCCTGAGCCGAAAGGAAACTCCGATGCCCACCCTCGTTCCCACGCCGAAAATCTGGATGAACGGAAAGCTCGTCAACTGGGACGACGCCAAGGTTCACGTGCTCACGCACACGCTGCACTACGGCACCGGTGTGTTCGAAGGCATTCGCGCGTACGAAACCGCCGAGGGCCCCGCTGTTTTCCGTCTCACCGAGCACATCGAGCGCTTGTTCCGCAGCGCGAAGATCCTCGGCATGGAGATTCCGTACACGGTGCAGCAGATCATCGATGCGACGAAAGAGACGGTTGCCTCGACGGGTTTGCCGGGCTGCTACATCCGGCCGATCGCGTATTACGGCTACGGAGAGATGGGCCTGAACACGCTGCCCTGCAGCGTCGATGTCGCCATTGCATGTTGGCCGTGGGGTGCGTACCTCGGTGACGACGCCATGACCAAGGGCGTGCGAATGAAGATTTCGTCGTGGAAGCGACTCGACCACAACATGCTGCCGCCGGCTGCGAAGACGGTTGCGAACTACGCGAACTCGTCGCTTGCAAAGGTTGAGGCGCTGAAGGCCGGCTACGACGAGGCCATTCTCCTCAACAACGAAGGCCTCGTCAGCGAATGCACCGGCGAGAATTTGTTCGTCGTTCGTAACGGCTCCATCATCACGCCGCCGTTGTCTGCGGGCGCACTCGAGGGCATCACTCAGGCCAGTGTCATCTCGGTGCTCGAAGATCTTGGCCACAAGGTGGAAAAGGGGAACATCGCCCGTTCCGACCTCTACATCGCCGAGGAGATCTTCTGCGTCGGCACGGCGGCGGAAGTCAGCGCCATCAATTCGGTCGACGACCGCCAGGTTCCGTGTCCGGGGCCGATCACCAAGCAGGTTGCCGACACCTATGGCAAGGCCGTGCGTGGCCAGATCGCCAAGTACAAGCACTGGTGCGAACTGGCCAAGTAGCCCTTGGGCAGACGGAGGCGGGGCACGATTGTGCGCGTTCTGTGACAATCCCCAGACTTGTCCACAGGGGTCGTCAACACCCGTGACATCCCCGTAAATGCAGGAAAATCGCGTGAGCCGTTGACGAAACGGGGATTTCACGGGCAGACTTCTGATCGTGATGTCCACAGCCCATACCTTCTCGGCCTTCGGGTCGCGCCGCGTGGCTGCTGTCATCATCATTATTCCGTAGCGCTCGGGTCACCCCGTGCGCAGCCAGCCGCCCACCGGGCGGCTTTTGTTTTTCCCGCAAGAACCCAGAAAGAGACGAAGAGATGAGCACCATGAGCAACCAGGCCAGCAATCAGCCGGCCAATTTCGTTGAAGTCTTCGACACGACCCTGCGCGACGGTATGCAAGTCGAGGGAGTTTCGGCGACGGTCGAGGACAAGCTCCGCATCGCCGAACAACTCGACTTCTTGGGTGTGCACTTCATCGAGGGCGGATGGCCCGGCGCGAACCCGAAGGACATCGAGTTTTTCACTCGCGCGCGCAAGGAACTGCAACTTGCCAACTCGACTCTCGTCGCGTTCGGGTCGACACGTCGCCCGAAGGGCAAGGTCGACGATGATGTCACGCTGCGTAATCTCATCGAGGCCGAGACCGCCGCGGTGTGCATCGTCGCCAAGTGCTGGGACTACCACGTCGAAAATGCCCTCCAGACGACGCTCGATGAAGGGGTCGCGATGGTGGCCGATTCCGTCGAGTTCCTGAAGGGCAATGGTCGGCAAGTGTTGGTCGACATGGAGCATTTCTTTGACGGCTTCAAGCGCAACCCCGAGTTCTCGCTGCGCGTGCTCGAGGCGGCTGTCATGAAGGGTGCGACACACCTCGTCTTGTGCGACACCAACGGTGGGTCGCTTCCCCACGAAGTGGGTGACATCGTCGCAGCCGTTCGCAAGCACATCGGTGGCGACGCGACACTGGGAATCCACTGCCACGACGACACGGGGTGCGCTGTCGCGAACTCCATTGCCGCGGTTGCCGCGGGTGTCCGCCACGTACAGGGAACGCTCAATGGCCTTGGTGAGCGCACCGGCAACGCGAACCTCACCACGATCATCCCGAACCTGCAGTTGAAGATGGGATACCGCTGCCTGCCCGACGAGAACATGCCGCGCCTCACGCCGGTCAGCCACCATGTTGCCGAAGTGTTGAACCGTCCGATGAACCCGCAGGCCCCGTACGTCGGAGCGTCGGCATTCGCGCACAAGGCGGGGCTGCATGTTTCGGCGATCGCCCGCGCAAAGGATGCCTACGAACACGTCGACCCCGAACTCGTTGGCAATGGCACGCGATTCGTCGTTTCCGAGATGGCCGGACGCGCCACCATCCAGATGAAGGCCGACGAAATCGGTCTCGCTATGGACGGCCCGGCGGTGAACCAGGTGATCGACGACCTGAAGCGCCTCGAGCACGAGGGGTACCACTTCGAGGCCGCCGACGCATCGCTCGAGTTGCTGATGCGTCGCGCCGCTGGTTGGGAATCGCCGTTCTTCAACGTCGAATCGATGCGCGTCATCACCGACGAGGCCGCCGACGGCACCTTCACCACGGAAGCAACCGTGAAGGTGTGGGTGAACGAAGAACGCTTTGTTCACACGTCCGAGGGCAACGGTCCGGTCAACGCCATCGACTCGGCATTGCGCGCCGCTCTCACGCCGCGTTTCCCGCAACTCGCCAAGATTCACCTCACCGACTACAAGGTGCGCATCCTCGATGGTGCGACGGCGACGGGTGCGGTGACGCGTGTACTCATCGACGCCACGAACGGCGAGCGTTCGTGGACGACGATCGGTGTCTCGCCGAACATCATCCAGGCGTCGTGGCAGGCGCTCGAAGAGTCGCTCGTGTACGGCTTGCTCCACGCCTGACGGCTACTCTCGTCGACATGGCCGCACCGCGCTACGCCCCCGAGTTCACAGCCGGACAGACCCCCGCGTACGAGTCGCCCTCCTACGTCCCGGGGTCCTGGAAGCCGGGACGCAAGGGAGAAATCGACGGGCGTCAGCCGGCCGGCAAGCGTCTGGGTTACCAGGGCCCTGATCAAGGTTTCGTGCTGAAAATCGCCGCGGCGTTGCGCAGTGAGATTCGGGTGCAGCCGGGGGAGAGCGTCGATGATGCGATTCGCGGCAGCATCAACATCGCGCTGCGACGTGCGTCGCTCTACGGCCGTGCACCTGTTGTCCACGACTTGCGTTTGGCTTTGACCATCTGGGGTTGGCTCGACGCGAACCCGCCGGTCGATCTCGTCGCCGCGCGCAAGGCATTGTTCGCCGGCGTCTCGCACGTCACCGCGCACTACGGCGAGGGCCGCCACATCGCAGACCTCGTTCCCGAGGCGACGCTGCGGATGACACCCGAGTCGGCGCGCAACGCGATGCCTGGCTCGTGGCGCGCCCTCACCGGCTCCTAACCCGAACAAGGGTTTTCGGTGTGATTCGACTCGCCTTTTGCTACTTCTCGCACCGAGAAGTGCGTCTCAGCGCTCCTGAATCGCGATACCACCGATGATGAGTGCCCCACCAACGAAGTCCCACACGGTGGGAATCTGGTCGAAGACGACGTAGCCGAAGATGCTCGACACGATCGGCAGCATCGCCAACAGCACCGAGTAGTGGCGGACCGTCACCTTGCGGAGGATTCGCTGGTCGATTCCGTAACTGGTCACGCTCGACAACGTGCCGACGATCAAGCCGAGGGGAATCAACCACAAATGAGACGCGACCGCATCGGCGTCGGCAAGGCCGAAGGGAATCGTGAAGATCGTTCCGAAGACGAATGACATCGCGAGACCGTCAATTCCTGAGTGTCCACGCGCGACCTTCGCTCCTGAAACGATGTGCACCGCCCACGACGTGGCAGCCAGAAGAATGAAGAGAACACCGAGCGGCTCGGCACCAAGTTCGACTCCGCTGAGAATCGCAACACCTGCGATTGCGAGGCAAAGTGCGACAGCATTGCGTCGCGATCGCGTGAGGATGGCGGCGACGGTGATCGGTCCGATGAATTCGATCGCCACACCCTTGCCGAGCGGCAGGCGATCGATTGCAAGATAAAAAAACGTGCTCGTCAAACCTGTCGACACACCGAAGATCGCGGCCGCGCGCAGTGAATCGCGCGACCATTCCCGGGGACGCAACTTGCGTGGTCCGGTGATCGCAACGGCAACCACCATCGCACCGAACATGCGCAACCACGCAAGAGTTGCCGGGTTAGCGGTGTCGAATTGGGCCTTCGCGATTGCATTCCCCGAGTTCAGGGCGACAGCAGAGAGGAGAAAGAGAATCTCCGGCTCAAAAGTGCGACTTTTCGGTGTGTTGTGTGGCGAAATACGAGTCAAATCACACCGAAAACCCTCGTTGGGTGGGGAGGGTCAGTTGAAGAGGTCGGGGTCGGATTGGACGATGTCGTCCCACAGGGGCTGGAAGTTCAGCCATGTCGCAGCCGGGAAGGCCGTGTTGTTGCGGGTGTACTCGGCCCACTCGTGAGGGATGAGTTTCGGCTTGCCGGCGGCCTCGGCCATCAACTGCGCTTGGCAACTGCGTTCCATCGTGATGAATGCGTATGCAGCGGCGTCGACGGTTTCGCCCGTGGTGAAGAGTCCGTGATTTTGGTGGATCGCGGCCTTGTAGTTGCCGAACTTCTCGGCGAAGCGGATGCCGTCTTCGATCTCAAACACGACCTTGCCGCCGACATCGTCGATGAGGACGTGATCGTTGTAGAACGCGCAGGCATCCTGCGTGATCGGGTCGAGCAGGCGGCCGAGCGACGACCACGACTTGCCGTACACCGAGTGGGCATGCGCCGCGGCATTGATGTCGGGGCGTGCCTTGTGCACGGCGGCGTGCAGCACGAACGCCGCGCGATTCACGGGTCGCGATCCGTAGACCACGTCACCGTCGTGGTTGACGAGAATCAAATCGCTGACCTTGATCTGGCGGAACGACATCGAGAACGGGTTCACCCAGAAGTGGTCGGTGAATTCGGGATCGCGCACCGTGATGTGACCCGCGACTCCTTCGGAGAAACCGAACTTGCCGAAGATGCGAAGAGCGCCAGCGAGACGCTCCTTGCGATGACGACGCTCGTCTTCGAAGTTGTCGAATTTCGGGATGCCGTCGAGGCTGACTTGCTTCGGTGTGAGGGGGATGCCGTCGATCGTCGGGACACTGGGTGCATCGGTGACTGCCATGGCCTCAACACTACGCCTGTACGGTTGCCATCATGAACCGTGAATTACGTCCCGCAGCACTTCAGGCCCCCATGGCCGCTTACGCGCATGGGGTTCTCGTCGAGAACCCGACGCGGTGGGTCCACACGTGTGGTGTCGTTGCCAAGGCCGGCGACGGCACGATCCCGACGACGGTTCAGGGACAACTCGACGTCATCTGGGACAACATTCGCATCATCCTGGCCGAAGCGGGCATGGGAATCGGTGACATCGTTTCGATGACGACGTGGCTCGTGGAGAATCCGAACGAAGCGACCGCACACGGGCCCGTTGAAGATCGTCTGGCACTCGTCATGCGCAAGCGTGATGAAGTGATGGCCGGTCATCGCCCAGCGAGCGCGATCGTGACGAGCCCCGTTCTTGCTCGTCCGGAATGGCGTGTCGAGATAGCAGTCATCGCGGCGAAGTGACGCGTTCTCGGCGCGAATCTTGACGCGGAATGCACCGCACCGCGCCGAAAACCCTACGATTTGGGGTCTATGGCTGACCCCACCGCAGACATCTCGACCTGGCCGAAGACTGATTCGGGAATTCCGATCGCGCCGCTCTACACCGCTGATTCCCTGAACGGCTGGGAGGCCGCCTCGAAGTTGGGTGAGCCGGGCAAGGCGCCGTATACGCGTGGTGTCTACCCGACGATGTACCGCGGCAAGTTGTGGACGATGCGCCAGTACGCCGGGTTCGGCACGGCCGCGTCGACCAACGAGCGGTTCAAGTTCCTCTTGCAAGCGGGCCAGACGGGTCTGTCGTGCGCGTTCGACCTTCCGACCCAGATGGGTTACGACTCCGACCACCCCCGCGCCGAAGGCGAAGTGGGCAAGGTGGGCGTCGCCATCGACTCGATGGCCGACATGCGCATTCTCTTGTCGGGCCTGCCGCTCGACAAGGTGTCGACTTCGATGACCATCAACTCGACCGGAGCGATCCTGCTGCTGATGTACGAGTTGGTCGCCGAAGAGCAGGGCGTGCCGGCCTCCGCGATCAGCGGCACCATCCAGAACGATCTTCTGAAGGAGTACATCGCACGCGGCACGTACATCTACCCGCCGCGTCCGTCGATGCGCGTCATCACCGACATCTTCGCGTACTGCTCGCAACACGTACCGAAGTGGAACACGATCTCGATCTCGGGCTACCACATCCGCGAAGCTGGCAGTACCGCAGTACAAGAGATCGCCTTCACGATCGCGAACGCGATCGCCTACGTGCAGGCGGCGGTCGACGCGGGTCTGAAAGTCGATGACTTCGCCCCGCGACTCAGTTTCTTCTGGAACGGCCACAACAACTTCTTCGAGGAAGTTGCCAAGTTCCGTGCGGCACGACGCATGTGGTACCGAATCATGACCGAACGTTTCGGTGCGCAGAAAGAGGCCAGCAAGCTGCTGCGCTTCCACACCCAGACCGGTGGAAGCACGCTCACCGCGCAGCAGCCGTTGAACAACGTGGTGCGCGTCGCCATCCAGTCGATGGCCGCGGTGCTCGGCGGAACCCAGAGCCTGCACACCAACGGCTACGACGAGGCCATCAGTCTTCCCACGGAAGAGGCCGCGCGCATCGCGCTGCGTACGCAGCAGATCATCGGCTACGAAAGCGGTGTTGCCGACACGCCCGACCCGCTGGCCGGTTCGTACTTCGTCGAGAAGTTGACCGATGAGGTCGAGGCGCTGGCGTGGCAGTACATCGAACGCATCGACGAAATGGGCGGGGCCGTTGCCGCAATCGAACAGGGATTCCAGATGGATGAAATCGAGCAGGCCGCGTACGAATACACCAAGTCGATCGACGACGACGAGCGCGTCATCGTGGGTGTCAACAAGTTCAAGGTCGACGTCGAGCCCGAACCGAAGGCGTTCCCGATCGATCCGCAGCTGCAGGTCGAGCAAGTGGCCAGCCTGAAGAAGTTCAAGGCCGACCGCGACATGAACCTGGTGCAGGCGAAGTTGGCCGACGTCACCGCCGCCGCGCGCGGAACGCAGAACCTGCTGTACCCGATGAAAGAGGCGCTGCGCGCGAATGCAACGCTGGGTGAAGTCAGCGACGCATTGCGCGAGGTGTTCGGCACCTACCAGCCGTAGGCGGCACTACAGCCAGTTGACGTCGGGTGCCGGGCGACCCGGTGACTCGACTGACCCCGTCGGCCAACCGAGGTAAACGAGGCCCAGCACCTCGGTGTCGTCGGGGAACCGGCACACCGTGTTGATCGCCGCGTTGGCTCCGCGCATGG
>DAINNS010000045.1:0-8902 GCA_036735765.1 Ilumatobacteraceae bacterium
CGCGGGCGAGTGAAGTTCGTTGTGTATCGGCGGGTCGCGATCCTTCGAGGCCGAGGAAGAACATCAGATACGTCGGCAGCAGCACGAAGCCACACGGGTTCACCGCCGCCAGCACACCGAGCACGAAGCTGTAGGCGAAGTTGCCCTCGAGTGCGATCATTCCGACCCCGAAAGTGGCGTGAGCATGCGGTCGAGCTGTGCCGCGGTGACTTCACCTGCGTGCTGTTCGAGGATCGTGCCGTCGCCACCCACGAGGTAGGTCATGGGAAAGGTGCCGACACCGAGTGCGACGAGAGATGCGCCGTCGGGGTCGCGCAGCAGCGGGTAGGTGATGCCGTACTCATCGGCGAAGTCCCGTGCGAGATCGGCGGTGTCGCGCGGGTTCACCCCGACGATGTCAATGCCGTACTTCTCCCGCGCCGCAACCAGCGCGGGCATTTCCCGCTTGCAGGGTTCGCAGGTCGAGTACCAGAAGTTCACGAGGTACGGATCGCCCGTTGGCTCACCGAGCGTGACGGGGGAGCCGTCGAGGGACTCGACCTCGACGATGGGGAACACCTTGCCGGTGTTCAGGGCGTTGGTCCCGATGGTCGGGTCCTGGCTGGTCGAGCCGGGCGAGAGAACGACCACCCCTTCGTTGGAAGGAGAATCGTCACCCGCCCGGCTCAACAGCCATCCGCCCGCGACGCTGACGACCAGAATTGCCGCCGCCGAGAGGAGGAAACGGCGGCGTCCGGTCACGCGCGTCAGGCTACCGACGCCGCCAAGTGGCGGGGAATCGGTACTTCGTCCACGACCACCGGGCGGCGGACGTGTACGGCTGGCCGTCCGCGTGGTCGCTTGTTGGCGACCACGCGGCCGTTCTCGAGGAGCTCACCGCCCCAGACACCCCACGGCTCTTCGCGTTGGAGTGCATCGTTCAGACAGGCGTCGCGCGAGGTGCACTTCGCACAAATTGCCTTGGCCCGGCAGACGTCGACGTATTCCTCGGAGAAGAAGAGGTACGTGAGGGTGCCGTTGCCGTCGGCGCAGCGCTTGGCCGTGAGAAGGATCGGTTGTTCGAAGGGGATGAGGGTGTTGGGTGCAAGCATGGTGATGTCCTTTTCGTGAGGCACGCCGGAAAACAAAAAAGGCCGCCGGGTTTTTGAACCCAGCGGCCTCGACTTCCGACGTTTTTTCTTCTACGTCGGGCTCCTGTCGGGGCGCTGGCTGGGTCGCTTATTCGTGAACGAGGCTGCAAACACCGGCTTGGTGGCATGCCAATAAGCAGCCATGGCGGCTGCGTGGCGGGCCGAAGCCTGGGTGCGGTCTACGAACAACATGCGGCATGTAGGAAACCACGTCTTGGCGCGAACGTCAACCGATTTAACGCAGAACCCGCCCAGACCCCGTCAATTAGGGTTCTGGCGTGACCCCGTCGGCCCCCGTTGCCCTTGAATTTCCCGCGGTTCCCGGGACTGGACGGGTCTTCCGGGCCACCCGGCGGGTGCGACTCGGAGACGTCACGCCCCGTGGACGGCTGCGCCTCGACGCCGCGGTTCGGTACCTCCAGGACATTGCCCACGACGATGCCCGTGAGGCCGCCTATGCCGACAGAGACGGCTGGGTGGTCCGCCGAACGGCGGTCCGGGTCCACAAGTTCCCCGTCTTCCAAGAACCCCTCAGCCTGCAGACGTGGTGCAGTGGGCTGGGGTCGCACTGGGCAGAACGCTCCACCGTGATCGAAGGCGAGCGCGGCGGGCGCATCGAGGCCGCGGCGGTGTGGGTACACGTCGACCTGGCAACGATGGCCCCGGCGAAACTCGCGGCCGACTTCCTCGCCGTTGCCGGTCCGGCAGCAGGGGGCAGAAAGGTCGGCGCCCGCGTGATGTTGCGCGGTCGTCCCGCAGCGAACGAGACGCGTCACCCGTGGCCGCTCCGGTTCTCCGACATGGATGCGCTCGGCCACATGAACAACGCCGCGTATTGGGAAGCGGTCGAGGAATGGCTCGGTGCACACCGCGACATGCGCGCACCACTTGACGTGGTGCTCGAGCATCTCGCGCCGGTGCACGCCGAACACGAAGTGGCGACGGTCGTGCGCGAGGCAGACGACCACACCATGATCTGGCACGAATCGGCTGGCGAGGTTGTTGCCGTGACGCAGGTGCGTCGGTCGCCCCTCAGCTGACGCGAACGTACTCGAGCAATCCCTCGCGTTCGCGACGATCGAATTCGCCCGCGAGGCGGAGATGCTCGAGGTGAGCGAAGGTTTCGCTGTCGGCCATCGGACCCTGGGCGCGAGCCGAGAAAAGGTGTTTGGCGATGTCCATCACCGTTGCGGGACGGTCGAAGTCGGCACCGATCTGGCGCAACTTGTCGAGACGTTCGATGTGGTGTTCCTTGATGTGCTCGACGCGTTCCACCACGTTCGTGAACGGTGAGCCGTGCGCGGGCAGTGCGAGCTTCAACTGTGTGCCGAGGTTCGCAACCTTGTCGAGCGAGGCGAAAAACCCGGCCAACGGATCGGCTGCGTACGACATCCCCGAGATGTGGGGCGTGATCGTGGGCAACACGTGGTCACCGCTGATGAGCAGACCTGAATCAGGGTCGAGCAAACAGAGATGGTCTTCTGTGTGTCCCGGGGTGTGGATCGCGAGCCATTCGCGTCCGGCGAGCATCACGCGGTCGCCTTCATCGACGCGACGGTTGGGGTGCGGCACACCGAACACTTTCGGAAACTTCGCGTGCACGCGCATGCGCGCACGGCGCGACCACGGGATGTCGTAACCCCGGCCACCCCAAGGCGTCTCACCGTTCGGCCGCATCGGGGTCTTGACCAGCGGCACGTCTTCGACGTCGAGGTCGGGCGGTTCGTAGGGGTCCCACCACAACCGGAAACGGCGGTGCGCGATGATTTCCGCACCGACTTCCTTGCGCAGTCGTCCGGCTCCGCCGTAGTGGTCGGGGTGGCTGTGGGTGACGAGCACCGAGTGCACCCTCTTCAGCGGGATACCGATGGTGCGCAGGCGGGCCTTCAGCGCGACGAAAGATTCGTGGCCCGGCATGCCGGGGTCGACGACCGTGACGCCGCGTTCGTCTTCGAGCACGTACATGTTGACGTGGCCGAGGCCGGGAAGGTCGATCGGCAACTGCGTGCGCAGAATTCCTGGAGCAAGTTCGGTGATTTCGTCGGTGGCGCGCTGGGCTTCCTGGCGCACGGGGCGAGGGGCGTCGGCCTGCGAAGTCACGAACCGAAACTACTTGAACGCGTTGGCTCGGTAGTAGGCGAGTTCGTGAATGCTGTCACGAATGTCGTCGAGTGCCCTGTGGTTGCCCGTCTTCGTGGGGCGCCCGCCATCGACTTGCGGGTACCAGCGCTTCACGAGTTCCTTGACACTCGAGACGTCGACGCTGCGGTAGTGCAGGTAGTTCTCGATGTCGGGTAGGTATGCAGCGAGGAAGCGCCGGTCGGTTCCGATGCTGTTGCCACACAACGGCACGGATTTCGGCGCACCGATGTGTGCCTTCAGGAACTGCAGTGTCGCGGCACCCGCTTGTTCGAGGGTCACCGTCGACGTACGGATTTCGGTGAGCAGGCCCGACTTGGTGTGCATGTCGACCACGATGGGCGCCATGCGCGCGAGTACGTCATCGGGTTGATGAATCACGATGTCGGGACCTTCGGCGACGATGTTCAATTCGTCGTCGGTGATGATGGTGGCAATTTCCACGATGCGGTCGGTCGATGAATCAAGGCCCGTCATTTCGAGGTCCATCCAAGCCAACACGTCCACAAAACTACCGTTGTTCTAGATTCGTCGTGTGCTCAAGGTCGCAATCCAACAACTCGACCCCGACCTTCCGTTGCCGAAGATCGCACATCGCGGTGACGCCGGGATCGATCTCCACGCACGACATGACGCGCGCATCCCGTGTGGAGGCGGTCGCGTCTTGGTGCCGACAGGCATTGCCGTTGCGATTCCCGAGGGCTACGCGGGTTTCGTTCTCCCGCGCAGCGGTCTCGCACTGAAACACGGCATCACCCTCGTCAATTCGCCAGGTCTCATCGACGCGGGTTATCGCGGCGAATTGCAGTGTGTGATGTTGAACACCGACCCCGCGAACGACTACGACGTGAAGCGCGGCGATCGCATCGCGCAGTTGGTCATCCAGCGCATCGAAGAAGTCGACTGGCAGGTCGTCGACTCTCTCGACGGCTTCGACCGCGGCGGTGGCTTCGGCCATTCGGGCCGCTAATGAACAAAGCCATTCGGGCCGCTAATGAACAAAGCCATTCAGGCCGTTAGAGGATCTCGCGAGCGTTGGTCGCCATCGGAATGTGCCAGCCCCGCTCCATCCAACGACGCGACAGCAACTTTCCGTTCTCGTCGCCGACGTCGAAACTGGCGACCATCGACCCCGGGGCGACAACGCCCCACAGCGCTTGCAGTCTGAATTCGTACCAGAACTGGTCCCAGTCGTAGTCGCGCACGCCGGCCGCGACGAGGGCGTCGTGGTACATCTTCAAGAGGCGCATGCCGTGTTCGTCCCACAGCGCCTTGTCGGCCGACGAACCCATGAGGTATGCCACGTCTTGGGCCGGCGTTGCGCGAATCACCAATTGGAAGTCGATGAACTTCATGCGTGACGCGTCGGCGTTGAAGAACATGTTCTCGAGGCGCGCGTCGCCGTGGCACATCGTGTGTGCAACTTCACCGGTTCTCTTGATCACCGAGTCGAACTGAGCCGCGAGTTCATGGCCGAGGTCGACGGCCTCGCGACCGATCACATCGACCCAGTCCTTTTCGATCACGGTCATCGCGTTGCGCATGATGTCGGGAACGACGACGAGGTTCGCTGGCGAGTCGTTGCGCGGCAACCAGTCCATCGCATCGAGGTCGGGATGCTTCCACCACGCGGCATGGAACTTCGCAAGTTCGCGCAGTGCAATCTCGAGTTGTGCGACCGTTGCGCCTGCAGTTTGCTGACCGACCTGCAGGTCACGGATTTCTTCGAGCACGAGAACGAACTCGCCCGCGTCGACGTCCATGTCGTTGTAGTAGCAACCGACGGTGTCGACAGGTGTGCGGTCGGCCATCAGCTTGAAGAACTGCCCTTCGCGCACGTAGAGACCGAGAGCAAGGCCAACGGTCTTGTTCTCCGGGGCGGTGGTCGGGATCTTCAGCACCATCGAGGTCGGACCCGAGTTCGGCTCGGTGTAATCGACGACGAGACGAACCAGTGTCCCGAACACGCCCGTTCCACCGCCGAGCGGTTCCTGACGAACCGAGCCCACCTCTATGTGCGGTTCGATGACACCGGTCGATTGAAGTGCCTGCGTCAGCCACGAAGCGGTGACTTGTCGCGGTGTCGTCGGTCGGGCCAGTCCGGCCATGTCATCCCCCCGGATGTGTCGGTGAGCGGTCCCGACGTCAGCGGGACCGCGGCTTGCGGCTCAAGAGTATTCCACCCTCGGCGAGGGAGGCGAGGTCGCTCGGGGCAAGGCCGAGAAGTTCGGAGAACACGGCCTCGTTGTCTTCACCCGGATAGCGGGGCTCGCCCGTGGTCGTGGTGTCGGCATCGGAGAAGCGCCACGGTGCATTCGGAATTCGCACGGTGCCGTTGCCACGGTTGCTCACCTCGACGGTGACCTTACGTTCGCGACCCCAGTCGGTGTCGGCAACTTCGCGCGGCGAACGGATCTTGCCCGATGCAAGTTGGAAGCGGGCGAGAGCCTCTTCGATCGCTGCCGCGTCGGGCATGGTCGCTGCCCATTCGCGGAGGATGCGTTGGATCTCGTCGAGGTGGGCGAGACGGCTCGGCACGTCGGCGAAACGAGGGTCGGCGATCACGTCGCCGCGGCCGGCGCCGTTCATGAAGTTGTCGAAAGTGCCGCGTTCGGCCGGGTGGCCGCTCACAACGACCTTGTCGCCGTTCGCCGCGGTCAGCACCGGGTAGTTCGCGGGTTGGAAGGAGCGAATCTGCTCGGGAGGAACGGGGTCGGTCCAGAGGTCGTCGTGGGCGTGTTCGTTCACGTACAGCATCGTCTGTGCCATCGCGACGTCGATCCACTGACCGCGGCCGGTGCGGCCGCGTTGGATGACGGCAGCGAGAATCGCGGTGCACGTCTCCATCGCGGTGTAGACGTCGGCATGCGAATACGGATCGTTCGCATACTCGCCTCCGCGCGCGTCGCCCTGGTATTTCGTGATTCCGGTTTCCGCACCGACAACCGGTGCATAGGCACGGCGGTGCACCCACGGCCCCGTGTTGCCGTAGCCGGTGATCGATGCATAGATGAGCCGCGGATTGATCGCGCTCAACGTGTCGTAGTCGAGCCGCATGCGTTTCATCACGCCCGGTCGGAAGTTCTCGACGACGATGTCAACGTGCTCGATCAATCGGTGGACGAGTGCAACTGCTTCGGGTTTCGACAAGTCGAGGCAGATGTTCTTCTTGCCCACGTTTTGTTGGACGAAGTACGTCGAGAGCGAATTGACGCGCGGGTTCGTGAAGCGGGTGAGATCGCCCTCGGGCGGTTCCAGTTTGATGACCTCGGCACCCAGGTCGCAGAGCATCCGCGTCGCGTGAGGGCCCGTCAGAACGCGGCTGAAATCGAGAACACGCAGCCCGCTGATCGGGCGCTCACCCGTGCTTTGGCCCCCTACGTTCCCCATGAAAACGCCACCGTACAGGGCGGGTACGGTCTCGGTCATGACGAAGAGCAACCTGCCCGCGTACCGCGATTTGCCCCGCCGAGGCGGCCTGCCCGCTGCGTGGGACTTGTGGGAGGGCGATGCCCGTTACTTCGGATGTCTGAACCTGCTGACGCCCGAGCGGGTTGCCGCGGCCGCACGCCTTGTGACCACGGGCCGCGTGTTCCCCATGAACTGGGACATGCGCAAACCCGACCCGCCGCTGTTCGGTCGCAACCCCTTCGGCCACGAGGTCACCGGCGACGAGCGGGCGGTCAGTCACGACGACGTGTTGCACAACTGGAACACGCAGTCGTCGAGCCAGTGGGATGGATTTCGCCACATCCGCAACTTCGCCGCGCAGACCGACGAAGAGGGAACAGGTCACTTCGGTGGTGTTGCTGACGACGAGCACGGCGTGCACCACTGGGCACAACGTGGCATCGCGGGGCGTGCCGTGTTGTGTGACGTTGCGCGCTGGCGCGAAGCGGTGGGTCGTCCGATTCGACACGACTCGTCCGATCCGATCGAGGCCGACGAACTGCTCGAGTGTCTCGCACATCAGGGAACGGTGCTCGAAGAAGGTGACATCCTCTTGGTGCGCACCGGTTGGATCGGCTGGTACGAACGGCAGCCCCGCGAGGTGCGCGAGCGCATGGCCGTGGTCAGTGAACTGCGCACACCCGGTTTGCGCTCCGATGAGCGAACCGCCGAGGTTCTGTGGGACATGCACATCGCCGCAATCGCCGCCGACAACCCCGCGGTCGAAGTGTGGCCACCGGGCGCACTGCGAACAGCAGAAGAGAACGCCGAGGTGCGTGCCGATCGGCGACGCATGCACGAGATCTTCACCCACACGTTGTTCCTGCCGATGCTGGGTCTGCCGCTCGGCGAGATGTTCGTGCTCGACCAACTCGCCGATGATTGCGCGGCCGACGGTCGCTACACGGGCTTCTTCACATCAGCGCCGTTGAACCTGCCGTCGGGTGTTGCGTCACCGCCGAACGCGCTCGTCGTGAAGTAAGAGTCAGGACAGCCTGACGCCGAGGTGGCGCAGTGCCATCGCTGCGTAGAGCGAAACGCCGACCTCCATCGCGTCCTCGTCGAACATCACACGGTTCGAGTGGTTCGGCGCGGCCGTCGCCGTGTTCTTGTCGGGGGGTGTACCGCCGAGGAACATCATCGCGCCGGGTAGACGTTCGAGTACGTAACTGAAATCCTCGGCACCCATGACGGGGTGGGGTAGTTGCACCACCTTGCGGTCGCCCAGGACCGCGGTGGCGATGTCGCTGGAAAACCCTGCAAAACCGTGGTCGTTCACCGTGACGGGGTAACCGAGCGGGATGTCGACTTCGGCGCTCATGCCGTGTGCAGCCGCGATGCCCGAAGCAACCTGCGCGATCAGCTCGTGCACCTTGCTGCGGGTTTTTGCACTCACCGCACGGATGGTTCCTTCCACCGTGGCGATTTCCGGAATCACGTTGGAGGCCGTACCGGCATTGATCTTCGTCACCGTGACGATCGCCGGATCGAATGCATCGATGCGCCGCGTCACCATCGTCTGCAGGGCCTGCACGATTTCGCAGGCGACAGGTACGGGGTCGCTCGTGCGATGCGGTTCGGAGGCGTGTCCGCCCGCACCCTTGACCACGATCGTCAGGCGATCGCTCGACGCCATGACCGGGCCACCCTTGATGCCGACCATGCCGACGGGTAGCGCCGTCGAGATGTGCAGCGCGAAGGCGCCCGTGATCGGTGACTCGGTTCCGTCCTTCGGCGTGGGCAGGTCGAGGAGACCTTCTTCGAGCATGTACCTCGCACCGTGATGGCCCTCTTCACCCGGTTGGAACATGAAGAGCACCCGACCGGGAATCTCACTCTTGCGTTCGGACAACAGGTGTGCCGCGTGAACGAGCATGCTCGTGTGCGTGTCGTGGCCACAGGCGTGCATGATGTCGCCGTTCTTCGACGCGAAGTCGAGACCGGTGTCCTCGGGCATGGGCAACGCATCCATGTCGCCGCGCAGCAGCACCGTCGGGCCGGGTTTGTCGCCGGTGAGCAGGGCGGCGATGCCGCTCGTCGTCTTGTGCAGAGTGATGTCGAGAGGCAAACCATCGAGCGCGGTGAGCACCTGCTCACGCGTCGCGGGGAGGTCGTTGCCCACCTCGGGGTACTGGTGCAACGACCGTCGCAGGGAAACCGCGGAATCCTGCAGTCCTCGGGCC
>DAINNS010000046.1:0-8864 GCA_036735765.1 Ilumatobacteraceae bacterium
TCGGTTTCGTCTACGAGATCAACTACCTGCGTTGCATCCACTGTGACATGTGCGTGGAGGCGTGCCCGACAGAGGCGATCACCGAGACGAAGTTGTTCGAATTCTCCTTCACCAATCGCCGCGATGCGATTTACACCAAGTCGGAACTCCTCGTCGACGATTCCGGCAAGCCCCAGCACCTGCCGTGGGAGGACTGGCGTCCGGGTGAAGACCTGCACACGTCGGGTTGGATGCGTGCGACATCGCCGAGCGGCGACGCCGACTTCGAAGGTGTCGTCGCATGGAGCGGTGAACTCGGCTACGGCGTGCGTGCGGCCGAGGCCGAGCAGTCCGAGAGGGATCGTCACTAGATGGAACTCTTCGTCTTCGTCTGCGCCGCCATCATGATTCTGGTGGGCGCACTCGGCGTGGTGTTGCGCTCGAATCCGGTGCACGCCGCGCTCAGCATGATCCTCACACTCTTCGGTGTGGCTGTGCTCTTCGTCGCGCGTGAAGCCAACTTCCTCGCGGCCGTTCAGGTGATCGTGTACGCGGGCGCGATCGTCGTTCTCTTCCTCTTCGTGATCATGCTCCTCGGCGTCGACCGCGCCGAAGATCTGCGCACCGAACCGCTCGGCAACATCCAACGTCCTCTTGCACTCGTGCTCGGCGTCGGGATGTTCGCCGTACTCACGACCGCAGTCGTGCGCTCACGCGACTCACTGCGCTTCAAGGGTGAGGGTGTTGCGACGGCAACCCTCGAGGATGCCGACGGCAACATCCGCCAAATTGCCCGGTCGATCTTCGGCGACTACGTGGTTGCGTTCGAACTCACGTCGGTGTTGCTCATCGTGGCCGTCGTGGGCACGGTCGTCCTGGCCCGCCGACGCAAGTCTGAAAGGACGCCGTCGTGATTGCCGCCGCGGTTGTTCCCACCACGACGTGGTACCTCGTTCTCGCGGCGGGGCTCTTCGCGATCGGCATGATCGGCGTCCTCGTGCGTCGGAATCCGCTCATCATGTTCA
This sequence comes from Ilumatobacteraceae bacterium, assembly GCA_036735765.1. GTDB lineage: Bacteria > Actinomycetota > Acidimicrobiia > Acidimicrobiales > Ilumatobacteraceae > F1-20-MAGs119. The sequence continues at coordinate 1,005 of DAINNS010000046.1, forward strand.
TGTGCATCGAACTCATGTTGAACGCCGTGAACCTGACGTTCGTGGCGCTCGCCACCGAACTCACCGACATCAACGGCCAGACGGCCGTGTTCTTCGTTCTCGTCGTTGCCGCCGCGGAAGTCGTGGTCGGTCTCGGCATCATCGTTTCCATCATGCGTCGACGCCAGCAGGTGTCGGCCGACGACCTCGCGGCGCTGAAGGGTTGATCAAATGCTCGACGTCGTTTGGTTGATTCCCGCCCTGCCGCTTGCCGGCTTCATCCTCCTCGTACTTTTCGGCCGCCGTCTCGGCGAACCGAAGGCCGGCTACCTCGCCGCCGCGATGTGCGGTGGAGCGTTCGTGGTCACCGCGCTCACGTTCTTCGACATGCTGTCGAAGGATGCCGAAGAGCGGTCGCACGTGGTCGATCTCTTCTCGTGGATTCCCGTGGGTTCGCTCGAGGTGAAGATGGCCTTCCTCGCCGACCCGTTGTCGATCACGATGGCGCTCTTCATCACCGGCATCGGCACGCTCATCCACCTCTACGCCGTGGGTTACATGCACGGTGATCCGAAGTTTTCGAAGTTCTTCATCTATCTCAACCTCTTCGCGTTCTCGATGCTCATGCTCGTGCTCGGCGAGAACCTCCTCGTCACGTTCCTGGGCTGGGAGGGCGTGGGTACCTGCTCGTATTTCCTCATCTCCTTCTGGCACACGCGCGAAAGCGCAGCGACTGCGGGCAAAAAAGCATTCGTCACCAACCGCGTCGGCGACTGGGGCGTCATGACCGCGATGTTCCTGGCATTTGCATCCGTGGGCACGCTGTCGTACAAGGGCATCAACGACGCCGCGATCGGTGGATCGCTCAGCCACGTCACTGCGACGGCCATCGCGCTGATGCTCTTCATCGGAGCATGTGGCAAGAGCGCCCAGTTGCCGCTGTACATCTGGTTGCCCGACGCAATGGAGGGTCCGACACCCGTGTCGGCACTCATCCACGCGGCAACGATGGTCACCGCGGGCGTTTTCCTCATGACCCGCATGAACCCGGTGATCCACGAGGCATACACGTGGGCACCGATGATCATTGCCGTCGTCGGAGCGGCAACCGCATTGTTTGCTGCGACCATCGCCGTCGCGCAGAACGACATCAAGAAGGTCCTCGCCTATTCGACCGTTTCGCAACTGGGTTACATGTTCCTCGCGGTCGGATCGGGCGCCTACATCGCGGCGATCTTCCACATGATCACCCACGCGTTCTTCAAGGCGCTCCTCTTCCTCGGTTCGGGTTCGGTCATTCACGGCATGCACCACGAACAAGACATGCGTCGCATGGGAGCCCTGCGCAAGCTCATGCCGGTCACCGCGGTCACCTTCATCATCGGGTGGCTGGCGATTGCGGGCGTGCCGCCGTTCGCCGGGTTCTGGTCGAAAGACGAGATCCTTCTCTACGTTTACGCCAACAACCGCGGGCTCTACGTCGTCGGTCTCGTCACCGCACTGCTCACCGCCTACTACATGACGCGTCAGGTGATCATGGTGTTCTTCGGCGAGGCGCGCTGGAACGACCACAGCGAGGAGCACGGTGCGCACGGTGACTTCAAGCCCCATGAGAGCCCGCGCATCATGTTGATGCCGCTCGTGGTTCTCGCCGGTTTGTCGATCGTCGGCGGCGTGTTGCAGTTGCCGTTCACGAAGGATCTCCACTTCCTCGAGAAGTGGCTCGAACCGGTCGTCGAACACGGCGAGGCGCACATCACCGGTTCGTGGGCGTACGACAACAAGTATCTCCTCATGGGCGTGGCGATCGTCGTTGCGCTTGCAGGTATCGCGGTCGCGGTCAGTGTCTACGGCAAGAAGAAGTTGAGGGCAATCGAGCCCGAGATCCTCGCCAACGGCTGGTTCTATGACCGACTCGTGTCGAACTTCATGGGTGGACCCGGACGTCGTTCGTTCGACGCGGTTGCCTGGGCCGACGCGAACGTCATCGATGGCGCGGTTCGTGGCACCGGTGTGGCCGTGCGGTCGACCAGTGGCGTCGCGCGCAGGGTGCAGAGCGGCTTCGTGCGCGCCTACGCCGCGATCATCGCGATTGCGGTGATCCTCATGTTGGTGTGGTTCGTCTACAGGGGGATCGCGTGATGTTCGCCGCCGAAGCCGCGCACGGGTCGACCCTGGCGTTCCCGATTCTCACCGCGCTCGTGTTGATTCCCGCCCTCGGCGGCATTCTCACGATTCTCACCAGCAACCGTCGTCCCGAGGCGACGAAGTTCGTTGCCCTCGTGGCCAGCACCGTCACGGCCGGTCTCAGCATCTGGCTGCTCTCGTCGTTCGAAACCGCCGATGCGGGATTCCAGTTCGTCTCGCAGCACCCGTGGATCCGTGACTGGGGGATCGGGTGGCACGTCGGCGTCGACGGAATCTCCCTGTTCCTCGTCGTCCTGACGGGTCTGTTGTTCCCGCTCGTCATTGCCGGCGTCGACCCGCACCACGACCACAAGCGCTACCTCGGATGGATGCTCGTGCTCGAGGCCGGCGTCATGGGCAGCTTCATCAGCCTCGACCTTTTCCTTTTCTTCCTTTTCTTCGAGATCGTTCTCGTGCCGATGTACTTCCTCATCGGCGGATGGGGTTACGACCAGCGCGTGTACGCGGCGACGAAGTTCTTCCTCTACACGATGTTCGGCTCGGCCTTCATGCTCGTCGGAATCATCGCAACCGCGGTACTCGCCAAGAACAGCCTCGGATACGTCACCTTCGATCTCGTGAAACTCGCCGAGGGAGCGGAGTTCGCGGCGTCGACGGGGCGTTGGCTCTTCATGGCCTTCGCCATCGCCTTTGCGGTGAAGGTTCCACTCTTTCCGTTGCACACGTGGCTGCCCGATGCGCACACCCAGGCACCCACCGGCGGCTCGGTCATCCTTGCGGGCGTGCTGTTGAAACTCGGCACGTACGGCTTCCTCCGCTTCGGTCTCTATCTCTTCCCCGAGGCATCGGTCTGGGCGCGTCCGTTGTTCCTCACCCTCGCCGTCATCGGCATTCTCTGGGGAGCCATCGCGGCAACCATGCAAAAAGACTTGAAGCGCCTCGTTGCGTACTCCTCGGTTGCTCACCTCGGTTTCATCGTCCTCGGTACGTTCGCGTTCACGTCGCAGGCCATCACCGGTGGTGTCATGCAGATGGTCAACCACGGCATCTCGACCGGCGCGCTCTTCCTTCTCGTCGGGATGATCTACGAGCGCCGTCACACGCGCGAGATCTCGCAGTTGAAGGGTCTCCAATCCGTCGCGCCGATCTTCGCCGCGGCATTCATGGTCGTCATGCTGTCGTCGATCGGCGTTCCCGGCCTGAACGGTTTCGTCGGCGAGTTCCTCATCCTCATTGGTTCGTTCGGAAATGCACGCTGGTGGGTGGTCGTCGGCGCAACCGGTGTGATCCTTGCCGCGCTCTACCTGCTGTGGGCTTACCAACGTGTCTTCCACGGTGAGCCCGACGAGGAGAATTCCTCGTTCGCCGAACTGCGCCCCCGTGAAGGAATGCTGCTTCTCGCGTTCATCGCGGCGATCGTCTTCACCGGCGTCTTCCCGAAGCCGATGCTCGACCGTATCGAGCCCAGCGTGAAGGCTCTCGTCGCCCACGTCGAAGACCACACCGGTCGTTCGCTCGAGTTCGAGGAGAAGGAAATCGCCCCCGTCGAACACTCGGGCGATCACTCCGATGACAAGTCCCACTCAGATGAGTCGGATTCCGAAGGGCACGGAGGCTGACGATGCTCGCTGCTGAAACCCTCGCCGGGCCTTCGATCCCGTGGTTCACGCTCAGCCCCCTGCTGGCGTTGCTCGCCGGAGCGTGCGTGCTGATGCTCGGTGGTTCCCTGTTGCCGCAGTGGCCGCGTGGTCTCTACGGCATCGTCAGCGCGGCAACTGCCGCGACGTCGATCGTCCTGTGTTTCTTCCTCTGGGACAATCTCTCCGACGGCCGACCCGAAACGATCGTCAACGATGCGCTCGCATTCGACCACTTCGCGGTTCTCGGAACGATCACGATCTGTGTGGCGGTGCTGCTTGCCAGTTTGACGACCAGTGACTATCTCGTGCGCGAGGGCGAAGACGGACCAGAGCTGTTCGTGCTGTACCTCGCTGCGGCGATCGGCGGCATCGTCATGGTGGCTTCACAAGACCTGATCGTGCTGTTCCTCGGCCTCGAGACGCTGAGCCTTGCGTTGTACGTCCTCGCCGCGAGCAATCGCCGCCGCGAGGAAAGCCAGGAGGCGGGTCTCAAGTACTTCATCCTCGGTGGTTTCTCGTCGGCGTTCTTCCTCTACGGAATCGCCCTCATCTACGGAGCGACGAAGCACACCAATCTCGGCCGCATCATGGCCTCGCTGTCGACCGAGCAGGCGTTCCCGCGCAACGATGTGCTGCTGCTCGTCGGTGTCGGTCTGCTCCTCGTCGGTCTCGCATTCAAGGTTGCCGCGGTGCCGTTCCAGGTGTGGACGCCCGACGTGTACCAGGGCGCTCCGACGCCCGTCACATCGTTCATGGCGTCGGCCGGCAAGACGGCGGCGTTTGCCGCGTTGTTGCGTGTCAGTGTGACCGCCCTCGAGAGTCGCGTCGACGACTGGCGCCCGGTCGTCTGGGTGCTCGCCGTTCTCAGCCTCGTCGTCGGGTCGGTGCTCGCCGTCACGCAAACCAACGTGAAGCGCATGCTCGCGTACTCGTCGATCAGCCACGCAGGCTTCATCCTGCTCGGTGTCGAAGCCGCGTCACACACGACGTCGTCGAGCGCGGGCGACGGCATCGCATCGGCGATGACGTACCTGCTGCTCTACACGGTCCTCGTCATCGGAACCTTCACGATCGTCGGCCTCGTCGCCGGCAAGGGTGACGGCGCATCGAATCTCACCGACTTCCGCGGACTCGGTCGTCGTCGTCCGGCGCTCGCGCTCGCGCTCACGGTCTTCCTTCTCGCCCAAGCCGGCATGCCACTGACGTCGGGCTTCGTCGCCAAGTTCGGTGTCATTCGCGCGGCGGTCGAAACGCACAGCTATGCGATCGCAATCATCGCGATGCTGGCGTCGGTGATCGGTGCGTATCTCTACCTGCGCATCATGGTGAGTGCATGGATGGAAGACGCCGAAGGCGAAGAAGCGGCGCCGAAGGTTCCGTTCCTCTCGGGTCTCGCGGTCACCGCGGCCGTCGTGTTCACGCTGGTCGTCGGGGTCGTTCCGGGTTGGTTGCTCGACGCGACGCGTCAGGTGATCTCGCTCGCCGGTCGCTGAGGCGACCGCGCTTCAGCGTTCGAGTTCCTCGACTTCGTAACCCGCGCTGCGCGCCGCATCGACGACGGTGTCGGCGTGTTCGGTGCCACGTGTCTCGAGGACGATCTGTACACCGGTTTCGCGAACATGGAGATCGACACCTTCGCGCACGTGTTCGACTTCGATGAGGTTCGCACCCTGGCCGGCCAGCAACGTGAGAAGGTTTGCGAGTCCACCCGGTCGGTCGGGAATGCGCGCGAAGAGCAACAATCGTCGACCGGCCTGTGTTTCGTGACGGCGAACGAGTCCCGGCAGCAGGCCAAGATCGACGTTGCCCCCCGACAAGACGACGCATGTGACACCGTCGGTCGCGGGACGCACGAGACCACGCATCAACGCGGCGGCACCGACTGCGCCACCGCCTTCGACGAGCAACTTGCCGCGTTCCATGAGAAGGATCATCGCGTCGGCAACGTCGTCTTCTTCCACGACCACGACGTCGTCGACGAATTCCTCGATGATGGGACGGGTCACCGCACCGGGCTTCTTCACGGCGATGCCGTCGGCGAGAGTGACAACCGGCCCTTCGGGTGCGGGGAGATGCGCGTACGGGGCGCACGCTGACACCTGCACACCGATCACGCGAATGCGAGGGTCGTGTTGTTTCAACGCGATCGCAGCGCCACCGGTGAGCCCGCCACCACCGAGCGGGATGATCACCGTGCGCAGGTCGGTAATGTCCTCGACGAGTTCGAGGCCGAGCGTCGCCTGGCCCGCGACGACCGCGGGGTCGTCGTACGGATGGCAGAAGTTCATGCCCGTCGCGGCGGCGCGTTCCTTTGCAAGCGCCACCGCATTGTCGAGTGAGTCACCGCCCTCCGAGATCGTTGCGCCGTAGGCGCGGCATGCAGCGATCTTGGAAATCGAGGCACCGGCGGGGACGAAAATCTCGCACGCGATGCCGTTCACCTGTGCAGCAAAAGCAATCGCCTGGGCATGGTTGCCCGCGCTGCCCGCGACGACACCGCTGGACGCGCTCGCACCGAGCGACGCCACCTTGTTCATTGCGCCGCGGATCTTGAATGACCCCGTCCGTTGGAGGTTTTCGGCTTTCAGAACGATGCTGCCGCCGCATCGCGCCGTGAGCGCGGCCGACTCGGTGATGGGGGTGCGCTTGACGTAGGCGGCGCCCGCTGCACGTGCCGCGAGGATCTGGTCACGAGTGATTGGTGCCGATCCCATTCGGAATTACCGTACCCCCGTGCGTGCGATCATGATTGCCAACCATGCCGACGCCGATGGCGGTGAAGTCGCGGTGCGCTTCGAGCAACACGGGTGGGTCTTCGAAACCTGGAACCGGGAGGACGCTCCCGATTGGGATCCATTGCCCGGCGACGTCGGCCTCGTCGTACCTCTCGGGTCGGACTGGTCGGTGTACTGGGCCGATATCGCCCCGCACGTCTCGGCCGAAGCGGCCCTGCTGCGAGCGGCCCACACCCGGGGGGTACCGATTTTCGGCATCTGCTTCGGGGGCCAGATGTTGGCCCACGCACTCGGTGGGACGGTCGAACGGTCGCCTGAACCCGAAATCGGATGGTTTTCCGTGGATTTCGGCCAGAAACTCGCAGAATTTGAACAAGAAGTCTGGTTTCAGTGGCACTACGACCGGTTCGTACCCCCGACGGGGGCAGAGGTTCTGGCCACCGGTGCCCAAGGTGCCCAGGCCTTCGTCGTGGGTCGCAGCCTGGGCCTGCAGTTCCATCCCGAGATCACCCCCCGGATTGTCGAGCGTTGGTCGGCGGGTGCGGGAGAGGCCGAACTCGAGAGGGTCGGCATCGACCGTGCAGGGCTCATCGCCGCGACTCGTTCACATGCGCACGTGGCGGCAACGGCCGCGCATCGCCTCGTCGACTGGTTCGTCGCGAACGTGTGACTGACTCGCTGGCGTACACACGTCAGGCTCAGCAACATCGCGCCTATTTCTGTCCTGACGGGGGGTGGGTAGTAGTTTCGGAGGCGATGTCCCCCTTCTTGCGGTCATACCTCACCGTCGTGTGGTTCGGCCTCGCGGCCTTCCTTCTCGGCGGATTGCTGTTGTGGCTCGCCTCGTTGCTGCGGCCGGTCAAGCCGACCCCGGAAAAGGTCCTCGCCTACGAGAGCGGTGTCGACCCGGTGGGCGAAGGATGGTCGCAGAGCCAGATCCGCTATTACGTCTTCGCCCTCCTCTTCGTCGTGTTCGACGTCGAGGCAGTGTTCCTCTTCCCGTGGGCGACGCAGCTCGAGCGCTACGGGTCGTTTGGTCTGGTCGAAATGGGCGTTTTCGTCGCGGTTCTGCTGCTCGGACTCGTGTACGCATGGCGCAAGGGGGTCCTGCGCTGGGTCTAGGCCGCGCAGGAGTCAGAACGGATCAAAGGAAAAGACATGGGACTCGTAGATCGTGGGCGACTGCCCAAATCACTGAATTCACTGTTCAACCTCGGGCGTTCGTATTCGCTGTGGGTGTACCAGTGGGGCCTCGCCTGTTGCGCAATCGAAATGGGTGCCGCCTTCGGCTCGCCGCGTTACGACGTGATGCGTCTCGGTGTCATCCCGCTGCCGGCGAGTCCGCGGCAGGCCGACCT
>DAINNS010000047.1:0-8719 GCA_036735765.1 Ilumatobacteraceae bacterium
CGTGCCCCCTCACGCGCGAAGATCTCAGCCGCAACCCGACCGAGACCCGAGGCCGCGCCGGTGATGAGTGTGACCTTGCCGGTGAGACGTTCCATTGATGTTCGCTTTCAACTCTTGCTAGATGAGTTCGAAGTACCGACGTCGTTCCCAATCGGTGACGGTGTTGTTGAATGCCCGCCACTCGGCCTCGGCCATGACGAGAACGTGGTGGTGCACTTCGTCGCCGAACACTTCACGCGCGGCAGAACTGGCCCTCCACAGGTCGATTGCTTCGACGATGCTCGACGGAATGCGGGGCAGTTCGGCCTCGTAGCCGTTGCCGACGAACGCATCGCCGAGCGGGAGTTCATGGCGAATGCCGTAGAGACCGCCGCCCAACACGCCCGCGAAAGCCAGATAGCTGTTCGCGTCGGCGCCGGGCACACGGTTCTCGATACGCAGCGACGAACCGTGCCCCACCTGCCGAAAGCCGAGCGTTCGGTTGTCGACACCCCACGCCACCCCGGTCGGCGCCCATGATCCGGGCTGGAATCGCTTGTACGAATTCACCGTTGGTGCCCACAACAACGAGAACTCACGTGCCGTGGCCAAGAGACCGGCGAGGTAGTGGCGGAAAAGTTGACTCGGGCCCTGCCCCGATTCGTCGTGGAACATCGCGCGCGAACCATCGGACGACCACAGACTGCTGTGCACGTGACACGACGAACCGGTTTCGGCGAAGTCGTATTTGGCCATGAATGTCGCTGACTTGCCGTGCTGCGCGGCGATTTCCTTCGCCGCGGTCTTGTACAGGACGTTGCGGTCGGCCATGGCGAGGGCGTCGGTGTAGTCGAGGTTGATCTCGTGCTGGCCGCGGCCGGCTTCGCCCTTGGTGAACTCGACCGGAACACCGGCCGTCTCGAGACCTCGGCGGATTGCGCCGATCACCGGTTCATCACGTGTCGTCTGCACCACGTGATAGTCCTGCACCCAGTCACCTGACGGCGCGAGGTCGCGGTAGCCCGATGCATGTGCCGCCGAGTACGTGGTGTCGAAAAGGAAAAACTCGATTTCACTGCCGATCATCGATCGGTAACCCATGCGCGCCGCGGCGTCGACCTGGGCACGAAGAATCGACCTCGGTGCCTCGTCGATCAACTTCCCGCTCTCGACGTCGAAGACATCGCAAATGACGAGCGCGGTCTTGTCGACCCACGGCACACGCCATGCCGCGTTCCAGTCGGCACGTGCCAGCATGTCGCCGTACCCCTGGTCGTAACTGGCGAAGCGATAGCCCGGAACGGGGTTGTTCGCTATGTCGCATGCAATGAGGTAGTCGCAGTTCTCCGTGCCGTGCTCGGCGACGTGCTCGAGAAAGAATCGACCGGTGGCTCGCTTGCCGACCAACCTGCCGAACAGGTCGGGAAATGCCATGACGACGGTGTCGATGTCACCCGATTCGATGAGAGCAGTCAATGCCTCCCTGTCGAGTGCTGTTCCTGACACTTTCATCCCCTCGCTGCCATGATCCGTAGGACGGAATCGTACGAGAGTTGGCTCGGGCCGTGTTGCCGGATTACTTGCCGGCCGACTTTGCCGGTGCCTTCGACTTCGCTGCCGGCTTGCTGCCGGCTTTGGCGGCGGCCTTCTTCGCCGGGGCCTTTGCCACGGGGGCATCGTCGGCGTCGTCAGATTTGTCAGCGGCGGGCTTTGCCGCAGGAGCAGCGGCCTTCTTGGCCTTCGCCGGCTTCAACACGCCCTTGGCAAGGGCTTCGTCGAGGAACGCCTCGGCCTCTTCGGTGGAGACCTTGAGCGCCGGAGCGATTTCAGAGATCAGGTTGATGCGCGCGCGGTCGTACATGGTGCGCTCGGCCGCCGACAACGAGGCGTCGCGGTTGCGCGCGGCGAGGTTACGCACGACTTCGGCGACTTGGTAGACGTCGCCACTCTTCAACTTTTCCTGGTGGTTCTTGAAACGGCGCGACCAGTTCGACGGCACGCGCGGGTCGGCCTTCGAAAGCACCGAGACCAAGTCTTCGAGCTCGTCGGGCGACACGGGAGGACGCACACCGACGTCGGCCGCCTTCGAGGTGGGCACCGACAGGGTCATCTCGTTGATGACGGTTTTCAAGATGAGGTATTCCTGGGTCGCCCCAAAGGCCTTCATCTTCTTGATTCCATGAACGATGCAGGCACCGTGCTGGGGGTAGATGACGGTGTCGCCCTTCTTGAAATTCACATCTTTCAGGCTAGACGCAGGGAGTCGTATTTACTCAGGCGAAACGTTGTGCCAACGACATCGTGTGACTTGCGCCCCCGGCAGGATTTGAACCTGCGCGCTACGGATTAGAAGGCCGTTGCTCTATCCGGGCTGAGCTACGGGGGCCTCTCCTCATCGTACCGAGAGACTGCTAGAACTTCGGGGTGCCCCTGCAGCCACGCGCCAAGTCGAAGGCCACGCAAGAAAACGACGCGCGGATTCTCGATGCCGGTATCGCCGAGGCCCATTCGGTTGGCCTCGACCGCATCGCGTTGCGCGCCGTCGTCAGGCGCTGCAACCTGACCAGCGGTGCGATTTACGGCCGCTACGAGGACGCCGACGATTTCATCGCGTCCGTCTGGTCGGAACGTCTGAGTTCTCCCCTCTTCGATTTCCTGTCGAATGCGATGGGCGCGATGCTCGCCGTCGAAGGTGCCCCGTCGATCGAGTCGATCGCGCACACGCTCGCGAACCCGCCCCGAACCCTCGCGGTCGGCCTCGAGGCTCTCGTCGTCGGTCGCCGCAACGACGTCCTCGGCGACGAAGTGGTCGACGATTTCGCCACCTGGTGCGAGAAATGGGGTCTCGACGGCAAAGCCGACCCGGCCGCCCGCGCTCTCCACGTCGTCGCACTGTCGACCGTTCTGGGTGCCGCCGTCTACGGATTCGCCGAACCGAAGTTGGACGACTGGAACCTCGTGCTCGCGATCATGTCGGCGGCAATTCGTCAAACCCCGACAACCTCGAGCAAACCTCCCGCCATTGGCAACGAGCTGCCGAACATCGAGGTGTCCCCCGGCACGGGCGAGCCGCTGCGCGACGCACTCATCACGGCGACGGCGAACGTCATCGGGCGTGCGGGTTACGAACGAGCCACCGTGTCGCGCATCGGACGGCGCGCGAAGTTGACGGGGGGTGCCGTCTACACGCGTTACGAGTCGAAGGACGATCTCATCATCGACACCCTCGACACGCTGCTGAGCGGAGCGGTGGCGGGCACGAGCGAACTCACCGAGCACGGCGTGACACAGGGCGACCTCGGCGAATCGGTCGGCAAGATCTACACGCTCGGCGTCGCCCCTTCACGTCGCGCCTGGCGTCAGTTCCGTCTCGAGACCTATGTTGCGGCACGCACGCGCAAGGAACCGCGGGCCGCGTTGCGACGTGTGCACGCCGCGGGCCTTGTTCGCTACCACGACATGCTTGCCGGCCGTTCGAAGATGAACGACGACATGATCCGACTCGTCGCCCGCGGAGGTCAGTCGATCCCCCTCGGGCTGTCGATCGTCGAGTCGTTCGAAGCCGACCTCGATGAACTGAACTTCCACCCGTTCTCGGCGACGTTGATCAATTTGCTGCGAGCCGCAAGCGCAGGAAATTGAGCGAAGAGATCACGCTCATCTGACGCATCTGGTCACGCGCGGCCGGAAGCCTGAATGTGGCGACGTGTTCCGAGCCGTCGGCGAGCACCAGACCGACGAACAGCGTTCCCACCGCAACGCCGTCCTGCTCGTCGGGGCCGGCGACACCGGTCAATGACAGCCCCACAGAGGCGTGGAGTTGCTCACGCACTCCGCGAGCCATCTCGATCGCTGCGTGTTCGTTCACGACGGGCCCCGGCGTCACCCCGAGCAGATCGAACTTGACTTCGGAGGCGTAACTGACGACGCCACCCCGGAGCACCCGACTCGAGCCCGCAATGCCGGTGAGCCGGCCAGAGACGAGACCACCCGTCACGGATTCGGCGACAGCGAGGGTCTCGCCCCGCGATGCGAGTAGACCGAGCACGACCGACTCCATCGTGTCGTCGTCGACTCCGAAGACGAACTCGTCCACCACACCACGCACGCGGGCCTCCCAGTGGTCGAGGATCGCGTCGGCCGCGGTGGCTGTCTGGCCGCCGGCCGTGAGACGCACCTTGATGCCTTCCCAACCACTCGCGAGGAACGCAAGGGTCGGTTTGACCTCACCGGGTGCGTCGAGCTCGGCGATGACGGCATCGAGGCGTTCGTTCAGGCCGCTTTCGCTTTCGCCCCACGTCCGCAGCACGCGACTTCGAATCACCGAAGTCCGTCCGCTGCGCCGAACGAGGTCGGGAAGAATCGCTCGCAGCATCATGTCGTGCATTTCATGGGGGACGCCCGGCACCGCGTACACCACCTTGTCGCCGACCGGACAAATGAGACCCGGAGCCGTGCCCCGCGTCTGGGGAATCACGCTTGCACCGCGCGGCACCAGAGCCTGACGCAGGTTGTTCTCCGCCATGCGACGGCCCCGTGATGCGAACAACTGGATGATCACCTCGGCGACGTCGTCGTCATGCAGAAGGTCGACCCCCATCACTGCCGCGATGGCCTCACGTGTGAGGTCGTCGTGGGTCGGGCCGAGTCCTCCGCACATGATCACCGCGTCGGCCTCTTCGAGACGACGGCGCAACTGATCGGTGATCCTGCCGATGTTGTCGCCCACCTTCACCTGCACGTGGCTCGAAATGCCGTGTGCAGCAAGTTGTTCGCCGATCCAACTGGAATTGGTGTCGACGATCTGGCCCAACAGAAGTTCGGTCCCGACGGCGATCACGTCGCAACGCACGATCAGGCTCCGGTTGCCTGCTGAAACCGCCGACGACGGACTGCGCGGACGGCGTACTGCGCACCGCTCACCAGCGCCAGCCCCACCGAGAACCACAGCAGGACCTTCCACGTCCAGTCGGCATCGGTGACCGTGAGCGGGGCGAGAGCGAAACCAACGGCGATCTGTTGACTGAACGTCTTCACCTTTGCCAGACGACTCGCGGGAACCGAAATGCCCTTCGACCCGACGAGAACGCGGTAAACGCTGATGGCCACCTCACGCGCTGCGATGATGACGACCGGCAGGAGCGGAAAAAGTCCGCGGCTGACGAGAGTGAACATCGCGCCGAGGACCAGCACCTTGTCGGCGAGCGGGTCGAGAAAAGCCCCCGACTTGGTCGTGCCATGGCGACGTGCGAGGTATCCGTCGAAGCCGTCGCTGACACACAGGAAGAACCACATGACGAAGGCGACCCACGATCCGTACGAATCGCTGGGGATCATCGCAAAGAGGATCGGCGAAATGAGGATGCGCCCGACCGTGACCATGTTGGCCCACGTGGCGATGGCGTTCGGATCTACGGGCACGTCAGAACGAGTCTTTCCCGGCAACCGGTTCGGCAACCGGCTCAGCAACAAGGTCGGGGCCGAGCGCATCGACGATCTCGACGTCGTGGAATTCGCCGACTGCAAGGTACTCAGGAACATTGACGACACCGTCGATCTCGGGAGCCTCGCGGTGGCTGCGCGCCACGCCCGGTTCGTCGACGAGCACGCGCTGTACCGAACCGATGCAGTCGTCACGACGCCGCGAAGTGATGTCGTCCTGCAGCTCACGCAGTTCAGCGAGACGCAGTTCCATCACGTCCTCGTCGACACGGTCGGGCAAACCCACGGCATGGGTTCCCTCTTCGGGGCTGTAGGCAAAGAAACCACACCAGTCGAGCTGCGCGGTCTCGACGAACGCCAGAAGTTCGTCGTGGTCGGCTTCGGTCTCGCCCGGATAACCAACGATGAAGTTCGACCGGAAGACGGCGTCGGCTTGGCGTGAGCGGATGTCATCGATACGCGCGAGGAATCGTTGGCCGTCACCCCATCGACGCATCCGACGCAGGTGAGCCTTCGACACGTGCTGCAACGACAGGTCGAAGTACGCAACGCCGGTGTCGAGAATTGCTTCGATGAGTTCGTCGCTCAGGTCGCTGGGATACAGGTACAGAAGCCGCACCCGGTCGGTTCGCTCGGCCACCCTTCGCACGAGGGGCACGATCGATCCCGCACCGAGTTCACCGGGGCGATCCTTTCCGTAACTCGCGAGGTCTTGCGCGACCAGGACGATCTCACGCGCACCCAATTGGTCGACCTCACCGAGAATCGCCTCGATGTCACGGCTGCGCTGCGGTCCGCGGAACGACGGAATCGCGCAGAAACCGCACGTGCGGTCGCATCCTTCGGCGATCTTCACGTAGGCCCACGGCGCGGTCGCCTTCGGTCGCGGCAGGTTCAACAAGTCGAAGGCCGGCGCAGGCGTCACCGACAAACCCACGGGCTTGCGGCCGAGCGCCACGGGAACACCGAAACCGGCCACCTGGTCGACTTCGGGCAGTTCCGCAGCCAGTTCTTCGCCATACCGTTCGGCCATGCAACCGGTCACCACCAGGCGTGCGCCGTCCTTCTTGCGATCCGCAAGGGCGAGGATCGTGTCGATGCTCTCGCGTCGCGCCTCTTCGATGAATGCACATGTGTTGACGACGACCACGTCGGCCCGCGAGGGATCGTCGGTGCGCTGGAGTCCGTCGCCGTGGAGCAGCCCGATGATCTTCTCGGAGTCGACCTCGTTCTTCGGACACCCGAGGGTTTCGACGTAGAAGCGCTGCGACTGCGCCGGAACTGACACGTGCCGAGTCTACCGAGAGCCCCGTCGGGCCCTTCGTCAGTTGCTCTGTTGCAGGAAGGCGTACTCCTCGGGCGTCATCAACACCTGACGAGCCTTCGATCCTTCGCCCGGGCCGACGATGCCTCGCTCTTCGAGCAGGTCCATCAATCGTCCCGCACGAGCGAAACCGACCTTCAACTTGCGTTGCAGCATCGAGGTACTGCCGAGGCCCGACGTGACCACGAGTTCGATCGCCTGCTTCAAGAGATCGTCGTCGTCTTCGTCGCCGGTGGTCCCACCGACGAGTCCGCTTCCCGAACTTGAGGCGCCGCCTTCGCCGTCGATACCGCTGACGTACACCACCTCGGGAGCCTGGCGGCGCCAATGCGCAACCACGCCGCGCACTTCTTCTTCGGTGACCCACGAGCCCTGCACGCGTTGCGCCACGTTCGTGTTGCCCGGCAGCAGCAGCATGTCGCCCTTGCCGACCAACTTCTCGGCTCCGGGACGGTCGAGAATGACCCGGCTGTCGGTGAGGCTCGAAACCGCGAAGGCCATACGCGCCGGAATGTTGGCCTTGATGACACCGGTGATGACGTTCACGCTGGGACGCTGCGTCGCGATGATGAGGTGGATTCCGACGGCGCGCGCCTTCTGGGCGATTCGCGTGATCGAATCTTCCACGTCGCGGGCGGCAACCATCATGAGGTCGTTCAACTCGTCGACCACGACAACGATGTAGGGCAGGCGCTCGTATTCGCGCTCGGTGCCGGGTTCGGGCACCAGATCGCCACGGTCGTAGGCGGCGTTGTAACCCGTGATGTCACGGAACCCCACCTCGACGAGAAGGTCGTAACGCCTCTCCATCTCTTTCACGGCCCAGCCGAGTGCGTTCGCCGCCTTCTTGGGGTTCGTCACCGGCTGAGTGAGCAGGTGCGGTAGGCGCCCGTATTGACCCATTTCGACCTGCTTCGGGTCGATGAGGATGAGGCGCACCTGGTCGGGCGTCGTGCGCATGAGGATCGACGTGATGATGCAGTTGAGCCCGCTCGACTTGCCCGCGCCGGTGGCACCCGCGATGAGAAGGTGCGGCGTCGTCGCGAGGTTCATGAACACGGCACGGCCGGCGATGTCCTTGCCGACGGCGACGTCGAGTGGGTGCGTCGCAGCCTTCGCCTCGGGTGACGACATCAGGTCACCGAGCGAGACCAGTTGGCGCGACGTGTTGGGAACCTCGACACCGATCGCCGATCGGCCGGGAATCGGGGCGAGGATGCGCACATCGGTTGCCGCCATCGCATACGCGATGTCACGGTCGAGGCTGGTGACGCGCGCAACCTTGACACCGGAACCGAGTTCGAGTTCGTAGCGCGTCACGGTTGGCCCAACGGTCATGCCGACGAGACGCGTGTCGACACCGTGCGACGCGAGCGAGGACTCGAGCAGATGGCCTCGTTCTTCGACCGCCGCACGATCGACGGCCTGCGTCGGGCTGACGGCGAGGAGATTCGCGGGAGGCAACGACCACGAACCCCGACGCGCTGCGGGACCGAGGGCGAGCTCGTCGCCATTGGTTGCCGGCGCCCCGTCGTCGACCGACACGTTGCGCTTCGGCCGTGGCGGGAATTCCTCGCCGCTGTCCGTCGGTGGTGCTTCCTTGCGCCGTGGCTTGACCGGTTTCTTTGCAGCGCCGTCTTCGACTTCGAAGTCGTAGAGGGTCGGCTTCGGCGCACCGGGGTCGAACGCGGGCACGTGCGACGTGTCGACTTCGCCGCGTTCCGGGACGGTGGGCGTGTCGAAACCCGGGTCGATCGGGGGCTGGGCTTGGTCGAAAAAGACGGGAGCGTCGTCGAGACCGTCGCTGCGGACGTCGTCGGTGGTCTTGATTTCGCTGAGGACCTTTTTCGCCGCCCGCGCGGTGGGCACCGCGACCGTGGTGAAAGATGCGCGGAGACGCTGCACCAAGAGCGGCAGGGACATGCCGGTGACGATGAGAACGCCGCCGAGCACGATCGCCAGCAACACGACGAC